>NZ_JBHYTK010000128.1:0-24183 GCF_042749255.1 Streptomyces sp. NPDC059524
CCTGGAAGGCTCCGCCTTCCTCGGGGAAATGCGACCCGAAGGGTCTGCATTTCAGGGGCGCGGGGAACTGCGCGAGAAGCCCCACCGGCCCGCAGACGCATTACAGATAGAGCCCCGCGTCGGCGGAGCCACGAGGGTCCGGTACCGATGTCGGAGACACCCCGCGGCGCAAGGCGTACAGCTCGGCCAGCGTCGCGCCCGCGTGACCGACCCCCTCGTCGGAGCCCAGCCAGTCGACCGACTCCGCCCGCGTCAGGGGCCCGACCTCGATCCGGGCGAGGCAGCGTCCGGGCCGCACCACCGCAGGATGCAACCGCTCCAGGTCCTCGTTCGTGGTGACACCGACCAGGACGTTCCGGCCCTGGCCGAGCAGTCCGTCCGTCAGGTTGAGCAGCCGCGACAACGCCTGCCCCGCCGTGTGCTTGGCCTCCCCGCGGATCAGCTCGTCGCAGTCCTCCAGGAGCAGCAGCCGCCAGCGGCCCTTCGCCGTGCCGTCCTCCTCGCCGATCGCGATGTCCATCAGATAGCCGACGTCCGTGAAGAGGCGCTCGGGGTCCAGGACACAGTCCACCTGGCACCAGTCCCGCCAGGACCGCGCGAGCGTGCGCAGCGCCGACGTCTTGCCGGTGCCGGGCGGCCCGTGGAGCAGGAGCAGCCGGCCCGCGATGTCCTCGGGCCGCGTCGTCATCAGCCGGTCCATCGCCTCGGCGACCGGCGCCGTGTAGTTGGGCCGCACCTCGTCCCACGTACCGGCCGAGATCTGCCGGGTGGTGCGGTGCGGGCCGCGCCGGGGCGACACGTACCAGAAGCCCATCGTCACGTTCTCCGGCTGGGGTTCGGGCTCGTCGGCCGCCCCGTCCGTGGCCTGCTGGAGAACCTGCTCGGCGAGCTCCGCCGTCGTCGCCGTCACCGTGACGTCCGCGCCCCTGTTCCACCGCGAGACCAGCAGCGTCCAGCCGTCGCCCTCGGCGAGCGTCGCGCTGCGGTCGTCGTCGCGCGCGGAGCGCAGCACCCGGGCGCCGGGCGGCAGCAGCGTGGCGGCGGAACGGACCCGGTCGATGTTCACCGCGTGCGAGTGCGGCTGCTCGCCCTTGGCGAAGCGGCCGAGGAACAGCGCGTCCACGACATCGGCGGGCGAGTCGCTGTCGTCGACCCCCAGCCGGACCGGCAGCGCGTCGAACGGGTTCTCAGACATGCCGCCATGATCCGGCACGAATGCGCCGCCCGCACGGGATTTCCGCAGCGCGTCCCGGTGCGGCTTGTGACGGCCCCGCCGTGTCGGAGCCGCTCGTCCGTCAACCCGCCTCGTCCCGTTCGTCCTTGAGGAGACGGCTTGCGGTCAGATCCAGCCGCGCCGGACCGCGATCACCCCGGCCTGGAAGCGGTTGGCCGCGCCCAGCTTGTCGTTGAGGGCGCTGATCCGGCGCCGCATCGTGCGCACCGACCAGCCGAGCTGCCGGGCGATCGCCTCGTCCTTGAGGCCCGCGACGAGCAGCGTCAGCATGCGCCGGTCGTCCTCCGTCAGCGGATCGTCGGCGGGCGCGCCCAGCGGGGTCGCCGCGCGCCAGCACATCTCCCAGTAGTCGACCAGGCCGTCCAGGAGCGCCGAAGGACGCAGCACCGCCGCCCGCACCTCCCCGGTGAAGTCCAGGGACAGCGGCAGCAGCGCGAGCCGCCGGTCCGCGATCGCCAGCTTCACGCGCAGGCCCGGCAGGACACGCGCCTCCTCGCCGCGCGCCACGAGTTCACGGATGTCGCCGAGCACGCCCGGCCACTCCAGTGCCTCCGGCGCGTAGACCGCCCGGTAGCCGACGCCGCGCGTGAGGGCCGTCGCCTCCACCGGGTTCGACGTCGTCAGCGCGTACGGCGGCCGGTCGAGCGTGATGACCTCCTCGCGGGCCTCCTGCTGGAGCCGCACGAACCAGCGGCCCAGCGCCTCGCTGCCCACGACGACCTCGACCTCCTCCGTGCCGCCCGCCTGAGCCGCGTCGAAGAGCCGGGACAGTTCGCCCGCCGCCTCGCGCACGGTGGCGAGTTCGGCGGTGCGGGCGCGCACCAGCGCCTCGATCGCCGCGCCGGGCTCGATCACCGCGTACCGGCGGCGCTGGCCCGAGAGCCGCCCCACCAGGCCGAGTTCGCGCAGCCGGTCCAGGGCGCGGGCCGCACGGTCCGCGGAACAGCCGAGGGGAGCGGCGAGTTCGGCCGGCGCCGCGGTGTGGCGGACCAGGATCTCGCGGTAGACGCGCTCGTCGAAGGGGTCGACACCGGCCGCGGTCAGCTGCCTGCGGAGGGTGTCGGGCGACTCGTGGGGCATGCGGGGATCGTGGCCCGTATGTGCCAGGGGCCGCAATGGGCCAGCCCGAATCGTTGTCCCGGCCACCGGCGCGGACGTAGGACCTGAGGGCATGAACCCGATATCAGCCACGCGGAGCAGGACTTCGCCCCGGGCCGGCCGAAGATCCGCCCGGCCCGCCACCGGCCGCACGGTGACCTGCCTGATCGCCTCCGGCGTGCTCGGCGGCCTGCTCGCCGGGCCGGCCGCGACCGCCGCGCCCGTCAAGGACCCGGACCGCCGGGTGATCGTCACCCTCGCCGGGCCCGCGCCCGTGGCCGGAAAGGGCAGGCTCGACCGCGCCGACCGGGCCGACGTGCTCGGCGAGCGCGGGGAACTCAAGGCGGAGCAGGGCAGGTTCCTGGACGCGCTGGAGGAGGCGGGCGTCGAGGTCCGCGCGCCGCGCCGGCTGAACCTGCTGCTCAACGCGGTCGCCGTCACCGTGAAGGCCTCCCAGGTGGCGGATCTGAAGCGGCAGCCGGGCGTCACCGGAGTCGTCGAGGACAAGAAGCTGCGGATCCAGACCGACGACAGCGTGCCCACGATCGGCGCGCCCCGGGTGTGGCAGCGCGAGGACGCGCACGGCACGAAGGTCCGCGGCGACGGCGTGACCGTCGCCGTGCTCGACAGCGGCATCGACTACACCCACCCCGACCTCGGCGGCGGATTCGGCGCCGGCCACAAGGTCGTCGGCGGCTACGACTTCGCCGACGACGACACCGACCCGATGGACGACAACGGCCACGGCACCCACGTCGCCGGCATCATCGCCGGTGAGGCGGCGCAACCCGGCGGCGTGACCGGCGTCGCCCCGGGCGCCTCGCTCACGGCGTACAAGGTCATGGGCGCCGACGGCTACGGCGAGACCTCCGACATCGTCGCGGGCCTGGAGGCGGCCGTCGACCCGGCCAACCCGCACCGCGCCGACGTCGTCAACATGAGCATCGGCGGCCCCGGCGACGGCGGCGACCCGATCGGCCTCGCCGCCACGGCCGCCACGCGGGCCGGCGTCGTGGTCGTCGCCTCGGCCGGAAACGAGGGCCCGGGCCACAACACGGTCGGCTCCCCGGCCGCCGCCGACGGCGTCCTCGCGGTCGGTGCCTCGGTCAGCGGACTGCGCGTCCCGGGCGCCGCCTACAAGGGCGGCGGCAAGATCCAGACCTACCGCGGCTACGTCTCCGCGAACCCGCCGGCGAAGCCCGTCACCCTCGAACTCGCCGACGTCGGCTACGGATCCCCGGACGAGTGGGACGCCGCCGGCGACGTCCACGGCAAGGCGGTACGCGTCCAGTACCCGGTCTCCGAGGACGTCGGCGACGTGTCGGTCCAGGAGCTGGACCTGGCCCGCGAGGCCGAGAAGCGCGGCGCCGTCGCGATCCTCGGCGGCACCGCGAACAGCGGCCCCGTCCTGGCGGGGGAGCGGCGCGGCTTCGTCGAGGCCGCCCCGCGCGCCGCGATCGACGCCTCGGGCGACTCCCTGCGCATGGACCACGTGATCGTGATGGGCGTCGACGACACCCAGTACGACGAACTCGGCCGCAGGCTCGCGGACGGCGAGGTCGAGATCACCGTCACCGGCGAGGACGCCACCGACCGCATGGCCGGCTTCTCCTCCCGCGGCCCCGACGCCGGCTGGGACCTCAAGCCCGACCTCGTCGCCCCCGGCTACGACATCCGCTCCACCGTGCCCAAGTCCCTGTACGCGCCGGGCCAGTACCGCATGTCCGGCACGTCGATGGCCGCCCCGCACGTCGCGGGCGCCGCCGCCCTGCTGCGCCAGCTGCACCCCGACCACGGCCCGGCGCGCGTCACCTCCGAACTCACCGGCTCCAGCAAGGAGCTGCCGGACTTCGACACGGCGACCGTCGGCGCCGGACGCCTCGACGTGGCCGCCGCCGCGGACGCGGCAGACGCCGGGATCACCACCTCGCCGGCGACCCTCTCGTACGGCCTCGCCGACCTGAAGGACCGGCAGATCGGCGGCAGCCGCGCCCTGACCGTGCACAACGACGGCGACAAGCCCCGCGCCGTACGCCTCACCGCGAGCGGCGACGCCCGTGTCAGCCCGCGCACCCTGACCGTCCCGGCGGGCGGCAGCGCCCGCGCGACCGTCACCGTGCGCGCCGAACGGCCCTCCCACGACACCGAGATCAGCGGCCAGGTCACCCTCGCCCCCGAGGGCGCCCCCGCGCTCCACGTGCCGTACCTGCTGTCCGTACGCACCCTGTTCGCGCAGGCCGGGCCCGATCCCGGTGACGGGAAGTCGGGGGTCGCCGTGTTCGCCCCCGTCGGCCTCAAGAGCGCCCCGACCGTCACCGTGCGGCCGCCGCACGGCCGCGCCTTCACCGCGCGGACGAAGCACCGGTCCGGCAACGTGTACGAGGTCCAGCTCTCCGTCCGGGACGAGGGCGCGTACCGGATCTCGGCGCGCGCCGAGACCACCGACGGCAAGACGCTCACCAGCAACAGCGACGGTTTCGAGGTCACCCCGAAGTCCTCGCGCGGCGAGAGGTGGCAGCCGGTCGGCCCGTCGAGCGCGGCCGGCGACCTCACGCTCGCGCCCGGCGCCCCCGGGCACGCGGTGCTCGACCGCGCCGACAGCACCGGCCTGTGGGCCACCGACGACAACGGCAGGACCTGGCGCCAGACCGCCCGGCTCCCCGTCACGGACGTCACCGGCGACGGACACCTCGTCATCGACCCCGAGGACGAGAACCGCTGGTGGTACGCCGTCAACAGCGCCTCCGGCTTCCCGCGGACCGGGCAGATCCTGCGCACCGAGGACGCCGGCCGCACCTGGCGGCGCCTGGACACCCCCGGCGACCCCGTCTCCGGACTCCTCGCCGACGACCGGACCGGCACCCTGATCGCGTGGACCGGCGCGGGCCTCCTGCTCAGCCGCGACGGCGGCACGCACTGGGCCACGGCGCCGCTCGACGTCCCCGGCGACGTCTACGACGTGAAGGCCGCGGGCGACAGCCTCTACTACGCCACCGGTCACGCCGTCTGGAAGCGTGACGGCCTCGCCTCGGGCACCCTCGGCGCACCGCGCAAGGTGTACGAGCCGAAGGGCGGCCGGACCGTCACCCGCGTCGTCGCCGAGGGCGACTTCGTCGGCGGGTACGAGAACGGCACCGGCGTGGTCGGCTCCCGCGACGGCGGCACGACCTGGTCGACCCTGCTCGACGCCTGGCTCGGCGTCTCCGGCCTCACGATCACCGGCGGCGACCTCTACGTCGCCACCCGGGACGGCATCCGCGTCGGCCGGGACCTCGGCCGCGACTGGTCCCTGATCAAGGCCCCCGGCGACTTCGTGGCCCTGGACTTCGACCGCTGGGCCGACGGCTCCCTGACCGTCTCCGCGTCCGGCGCCGGCCTGTACCGCACCCGCGACGACGGCGCGCACTACGAACGCATCGGCGTCCAGGGCGGCACCGTCAACGGCCTGGAGGTGAGCGGGAGGACGCTGCTCGCGGCGGGCCCGGTGGGCACCCACCGCACCGCGCTGCCGGCCCGCGACCCCGACTGGGGCACCACCGGCGGCGAGGGCACCCTCGGCAACGAGACCGCGCTGCTCAAGGTGTCCGCGCAGGACGAGAACGTCGTGTGGCGGGTCCGCCGGGGCCCGTGGGGCGACTTCGCCGTCGAGCGCAGCACCGACGGCGGCCGCGCCTGGGAGGAGAAGGGCCACGGCGAGGGCACCGTCTTCGCCCTCGAAGTGCACCCGGCCGACCCCGACCAGGTGTACGTGGCCTACGGCAGCATCCGCAGCCAGGGCCTCTACGCCACCCGCGACGGCGGCGAGCACTGGAAGAACCTGCGCCAGGACACCCACCTCACGGCGCTCGCCGGCGACCCGTCCGATCCGGACACCCTGTGGCTCGGCGCCCCCGACGGCCTCTACCGCTCCGGCGACCGGGGCGAGGAGATGACGAAGCGGGCCGACGGCAAGGTCACCGCGATCCGGTTCGCGGGCGGGCGCCTGCTGGCCGGCGGCGACGCGATCCGCACGTCGACGGACGGCGGCCGCACCTTCCGCACCGGCGACACCGGCGGACTCCCCGTCCTGATCACGGACTTCGAGCGGATCGGCGACACGCTGTACGCGGGCTCCGGCGCCTTCTGGGAGACGGCGCTGCCGCGCGGCGGCCGGGGCGTCCTGCGCTCCACGGACGGCGGCCGCACCTGGCACAACGTCTCCACCGGGCTGCAGAACCTCGACGTCACCCAGCTCGCGACCGACGGTGAGGACCTGTACGCCGGCACGACCCTGGGAGGAGTGCACCGCCTGGACCTGACGGGCTGACCCCTGGGACCGGTGTGCAGGTGAGCCCCCGGCCGGGGACCGTCCGGACGGGGGCTCACCTGTCAATGAGCAACTGCACGGCAGTGCTTGAGGCCGGATCAGATCTGACGGTTGGCCAGTAATCGCAAGGGTCTACGGGCGTAGCGCGGTGGTGCGGAGGGTAATGAGGTTACGGGCGCACACCTGACATGAACCTGCCGTAACTCGGGGTGAATGTTCGCGTCAGTACTTCCCGGTAACTAAGTGGCGTGGTACCACAGTTGTCGCAGAGATCCTGCTAAGGGAGGTTTTCATGAGACGTACCCGTATTGCGGCTTACGTTACATCGCTCCTCTTCGCCGCGACCGCCGTCCTCACCGGGGCGGCGACCGCACAGGCCGCGGGCACCGGCTACGTGGCGCTCGGCGACTCCTACTCCTCCGGGGTGGGCGCCGGCAGCTACGACAGCGCCAGCGGTTCGTGCAAGCGCTCCACCAAGGCCTACCCGGCCTTGTGGGCGGCGTCGCACTCGCCCGCCAGCTTCAACTTCGTGGCCTGCTCCGGCGCGGTCACGGGCGACGTGCTGAACAACCAGCTGGGTCCGCTCAATTCGAGCACCGGCCTCGTCTCCATCAGCATCGGAGGCAACGACGCCGGCTTCGCCGACGTCATGACGACCTGTGTGCTCTACTCCGAGTCCACCTGCGTCAACCGCGTCAACCAGGCGCGTGCGTACGTGACCTCGACCCTGCCCGCCAAGCTCGACGCCGTGTACCAGGCGATCAAGGCCAAGGCCCCGTCGGCCCGCGTCGTGGTCCTCGGCTACCCGCGCTTCTACCAGCTCGACGGCTCCTGCATCGCGGGCCTCTCCGAGACCGAGCGGTCGGCCATCAACGGCGCCGCCGACCTGCTCGACAACACGATCGCCGGCCGCGTCTCCGCCGCGGGCCTCACCTTCGGCGACGTACGGACCACGTTCACCGGCCACGAGATCTGCTCCGGCTCCTCCTGGCTGCACAGCGTGAACTGGACCAACATCGGCGAGTCCTACCACCCGACCGCCACCGGCCAGTCGAGCGGCTACCTGCCCGTCCTCACCTCCAAGGCCTGAGCCCCGCCGCTCCGGCCCCGAGAGCACGACAGCGCGTCAGTACGCAGGTGAAGCCGTGGTGGCCCCGCTCGTCGTGGGGGTCACCACGTCGCACGTCACGGAGTACGCCACCGAGTTCGACGTCGCGGCGACCGGGCGGTCGACCCGCACCGAGATCTCGTTGTGCAGCGTCCCGCCCTCCTCGTAGGCGGTCTCCGTCGTCTCCACGGTCCGGCTCAGCGCACCGCCCGCCGGGAAGCTCAGGGTCTGCCAGCCGGGCTCCGAGGCCTTCCCGTCCCGCGTCACCCAGCGGAACCGCACCTCGGCCGGCGTCCGCCCCACCGTGATCGTCGCCGAGAACGCGGGCGCCTCCGCGGCGGGCGGCGGACACGGACCCGAGTAACTCCCGCGCACCGCGTGCACGACGACCCGCACGGACTGCGCCGGACGCGTCGTGTACCCGCCGCCGGCCGAACCGCCGCCTCCAGCGGCGCTGCTGCGACCGCCGCTGCTCGTGGGGCTCCGGTCCTCTGCCGTGGAGCCGCCCCGCACCACCTCCGACGCCGAACTCCCGCCGCCGGACGCCCCTCCCGAACCGCCGCCGTCGTCCCCGTTCATCAGCGCGTACGTGAGGGTTCCCACCCCGACCAGCAGGACCACGAGGCCCGCCGCCAGGGCGAGCGAGACGCGGCGGCGGGTGCGCGAGGGGCCGAAGGAGCCGGTGGGCGGAGTCGTCGCCGAGGCCATCGGGGCGGTGCCGCCCGGCGGGGTCGGCGGGCCGGGCGGCTCCCGGTGCGTGCCGAGGCGCGTGGCCGTCGCCGTGGGCGCCGCGTGCACGGGTCCCGAGCGCAGCGTGCCGCCCGCCCCGACGATCCGCAGGTCGTGCTCGGCCTGCTCCGCACCGGTCCGCTCGCCCGGCTCCTTGCGCAGCAGCCCCTCCAGGACCGGGGTCAGAGGGCCCGCCCGGTGCGGTGGCGGCAGCTCGTCGTCCACGACGGCCCGCAGCGTGCTCAGCGGGGTGTCCTGACGGAACGGCGAGTGCCCCTCGACGGCCGCGTACAGCAGCACGCCGAGCGACCACAGGTCGGACTCGGGGCCCGGCGTGCGGCCCAGTGCCCGCTCCGGCGCGAGGAACTCGGGCGAGCCGACGACCTCGCCGGTCATCGTCAGCGCCTGCGTCCCCTCGACCCGCGCGATGCCGAAGTCGGTCAGCACGACCCGGCCGTCGTTCGCCAGCAGCACGTTCCCCGGCTTGACGTCCCGGTGCAGCACCCCGGCCTCGTGCGCGGCCCGCAGCGCCGCCAGGACCTCCGCGCCGACGTGCGCCGCGCGCTGCGGCGACATCGGACCCTCCGCGTCGAGCTGATCGGCGAGCGAGACGCCGCGCACCAGCTCCATGACGATCCACGGCCGGCCCTCGTCGGTCGCCACGTCGTACAGGGTGATCACGTTGCGGTGCGAGACGCGGGCGGCCGCCCAGGCCTCCCGCTCCAGCCGCGCGTACATCCGGTCAAGGTCGGGCCCCGGCAGCCCGGCCGGGGGCCGGACCTCCTTCACCGCGACCTCGCGCCCGAGCACCTCGTCCCGGGCGCGCCAGACGGTGCCCATGCCGCCCTCGCCGATCGGATCGACCAGCCGGTACCGGCCCGCGATCGTCCGCGTTCTGTCCCTGCCCGGCTCCGAGCTCACGGGCGCCCCCCATCCCCGGCGAGACAAGTCTGAACAAAAGTAGCTCAACCTGGCCTGATCGCGGCACCCTCGGAAGCGGCCGGAGTGAGATCGCCCACGTTGCGCCCGGGACCCCTTCCGGTCCTCCCGCGCCGGCCCGCCGCCGGACCCCGACACGCCGGTCGGCCCTCCGACTTGACCGCGACCGCTCCTTCACTCCCTGTGACGAAGGGGTTCGAAAGCGGACCGGAAACGACCGTCGAGTGCCCAGCTTGTCCAACTCGCCCTGGAAAAAGCCGGATTCGGAGCGTAGTCGCCGACGGGCCGTCAACCTCCGTACGAGGGAGGTGAATCCCTCCGGCGGGATACACGAGTGTCCCGCTGGGGCGATAGGGTTAACCTGCCCGGGCCGGGTGCCCTCGTACGGGTGGGGAGTGACATGGAACAGATAACAGTGCGCAGCAGGCCTCGAGTGCCTGCGATCACCTGCGGGAGCAGCGCGACCAGTTCGCGGCTCGACCGCCATCTCTCGGTGCTCGGCGGCCCCGCCGTCCCGCAGCGCGAGACGGTCGAGGCGACGTTGCTGATGCGTGAACTGACCGCGCGTGACCACGCGCACGAGCGCAGCGGCAGGATCGCACGGATGCGGCGGGTCTCCCTCTTCGCGCCACTGCGACGGCTGAGCCGCTCGCTGTTCGGCGGCCACTGACCGGCCGCCGCAGGGCTCGGGCCCGCATCCGACCTCCGCGCCGTACGGCGTACCGCTGCGCATCTCCGCGACCGTCATCCCCACGGCATGCGGCGGGCGCCCCGGCGGGGGAGTCGGTTGCGGGCCCTGTCTTTCTTCCGGGGCCTGTTCTCCTTCCGGGCCCGTGGGACCGTCAGGCCCCGTCAGCCCCGTGCGTAGCGCCGCACCGCGAGCGGCACGCACACCGCGAGCAGCACCCCGCACCACACCAGTGATCCGGCCACCGGGTGAGCCACCGGCCAGCTCGCCCCGTGCGGCACCGGCGCGTTCCCGAACAGGTCGCGCAGCGCCGTGCACACCGCGCTGATCGGGTTCCACTCCGCGACCGTGCGCACCCAGCCGGGCATCCCGGCGGTCGGCAGGTACGCGTTCGACAGCAGCGGCAGCATGAACGTGGCGCTGCCCAACTGCCCCGCCGCCTCCTCGCTCTTGGAGGCGAGGCCGAGCAGGATCCCCAGCCACGTCGTGGCGAACCGGAACAGCAGGAGCAGTCCGAACGCGCCGAGCGCGGGCAGCGGGCCGCCCTCGATCCGCCAGCCCATCGCCAGCCCCACCAGCACCATCGGCACCAGACCCGCGGCCGTCGTCAGCAGATCGGCGACCGCCTGCCCGAGCGGCACGGCGGCCCGGCTCATCGGCAGGGTGCGGAAGCGGTCCATGACGCCCCGGTGCGCGTCCTGCGCGGCCGCGAACATGCCGGTCATGATGCCGTTGGCCGCCGTCGCCACCAGCATTCCCGGCACCAGGAAGGCCCGGTAGTCCGCGCCCGGCATCGCCATGGCGCTGCCGAACACGTACCCGAAGAACAGCAGCAGGGTGACCGGCATCGTCTGGGTCAGGATCAGCAGGGCCGGCGCCCGCCGGATCCGCTGGAGATGGCGGCCGAGCACCGCCGTGCCGTCGTACAGGATCGCGCTCATGCCGCGGCCTCCGTCAGGGTGGGTCGGGCGGCCGTCAGCCGCAGGAACACTTCGTCGAGCGTGGGCGGGCGCAGGCTCGCGTCGACCAGCGGGACCCCCGCCGCGTCCAGCTCGCGCACCACACGGGGCAGGGTCACGGCCGGATCCAGGACGAGCGCCCCGGCCGTGCGCCGCTCCGCGTCCAACTCGGGCCGTGCACCGGTCAGTTGGTCCAGGACGACGGCCGCCGCGTGCAGGGCCTGCGCGCCGGCGTCCTCCGCGAGGACGACCTCCGCGTAGGAACCGATCCGGGCCTTCAGCTCGGCGGGTGTGCCCGTGTGGGCGGCGCGGCCCTCGTCGATCAGCACGATCTCGTCCGCGAGCAGATCGGCCTCCTCCAGGTACTGGGTGGTCAGCAGGACCGTCGTCCCCGCGGCGGCCAGCTCGCGCACCGCGTCCCAGATCCCGTTCCTGCTGTGCGGGTCGAGGCCGGTCGTCGGCTCGTCCAGGAACAGCACGGCGGGCCGGGTGAGCAGGCTCGCCGCCAGATCGAGCCGGCGCCGCATGCCGCCCGAGTACGTGCGGGCCGGCCGGTCCGCGGCGTCCGCCAGCTCGAACCGGTCGAGCAGCTCGTCGGCGCGGGCGCGGGGTGCGCGCAGGAGCTTCGCGAACAGCCGCAGGTTCTCCCGGCCCGACAGGTCGCCGTCGACCGAGGCGTACTGGCCCGTCACGCCGATGCTGCGGCGCACCGCGTGCGCCTGCGTGGCGATGTCGTGCCCCGCGACACGCGCGGAGCCCGCGTCCGGCCGCAGCAGCGTCGTCAGCAGGCGGACCGCCGTCGTCTTGCCCGCCCCGTTCGGGCCGAGCAGACCGCACACGGTGCCTTCGCGCACCGCCAGGTCCAGGCCCCGCACGGCGTGCACGGCCTTCGCGCCGGAGCCGAAGCGCTTCTCCAGACCTTCACTAAGTACAGCGTACGTAGAAGTCATGCCCCCACCGTAGCGCACTACGTACGGTGTACGTAACTACGATGGGGCGAGAAGCTTCGAAAGGTGATGAGCGATGGCGGGCCGAGCGGCCGAACCCGAAGTGATCTGGGCGCGCCCCGAGCGTGCCGGGCGGGGCCCGCGGCCCGCGCACAGCAGGGCCGACATCGCGGCGGCGGCCGTACGGGTCGCCGACGCCGAGGGCATCGAGCAGGTGTCCATGCGGCACGTCGCCGCCGCCCTCGGCATGGGCACGATGTCGCTCTACAACTACGTCCCCCGCAAGGAGGACCTGTACGAGCTGATGGTGGACGCCGTCAGCGGGGAGTACGACTACCCCGAGCCCAGCGGCGACTGGCGGGCCGACGTCCTCGGGCTGGCCCACCAGATGCGCGCGATGATGCTCCGCCACCCCTGGCTGCCCCGGCTGATGTCACCGGTCTACGGCTTCAGCCCGAACGCGCTGACGTACCTGGAGTACAGCCTGCGCTGCCTCGACCCGCTGGACCGGCCCTACGGCGCCAAGTTGGAGCTGATCGCGTCCCTCAACGGCGTCGTCACGACCTACGTGGCCAACGAGATCGCCACCGCCGAACGCACCCGGTCCCTGCCCTGGAGCGCCGAGCAGGAGCAGGCCGTGCGGATCGGCTACCTCGGCGCGCAGGTCGCCTCCGGCCGCTACCCCCGGCTCGCCGCCGCGTTCACCGAGGACTCCGGGCCGATCGATCTGGAGGCCGTGTTCGACCGGGCGCTGCGCCGCACGATCGAGGGGTTCGTGGCCGCGCCGTCCTGACGGGTGGTCACAGCAGGGCGAACTGGCCGCCCGGGCCCTCCTCCTGATGGTCCAGGACCGAGGCGGGGCGGCGCGCGCCGTCCGGCACCGGCAGCACACGGGCCCGCGCCAGTTCGTCGGCGGTGAGCGGCTCCGCACCGAGATTCCCGCGCAACTCCTCGCACTCCGGCTCCAGTTCGGCCTGGAGGGCGAGCACCGTGACGAGTTCGAGCAGCTCGGACGTCCACGACTGCGGCCACGTCGCGGGGCGCACCGCCGCGAGCGTGCCCGGCTCGGCCGGCGCCGTGCGCCGCGCGAACCACTGCTCGATCACCCGCACCCCGCCCACCGTGAAGTCCCAGGCCGCGGCGGGCACCGGCGAGATCCGCCCCTCACTCACGACCAGGGCCTCCTCCTCGCGCTCGTACACCAGCTCCCCGGGGCGGGCGGGCAGTGCGGAACGGACGTACGGGCGGCGACCGCCCGGCAGCTTGGGGCGCTCGGCGCCACCACCGCCGCGCCGCGCCAGCCACAGCAGCCTGCGGCCCAGAGCGACCCCGCGCTCCCACAGCTCCGGGTCGGTGGTCAGCGGCACCCGGCATCCGCCCGCGTCCCGCACCGCGACCGCGAGCACCCAGGCCAGCAGCTCCTCGGCGCCCACCTCCCGGTCGTAGGTGCCGGACAGATGTGTCAGGAGGCCCGGCGTCACGTTCGGCTCGGTACCGTCGGGCCGGCGGTACAGGGGGCGGATGCGGCCCGGGCGGCCCGCGGGGGAGCGGCCCTCCGGCAGCACCGCGGACGCGAGCACGGCGGGCCCGGCGGCGTCCGGCACGTGGCCCTGCTCCACGAGGTACAGCTGGCGCTCGCCGGCCACGCGCCACAGCTCGGGGCGCGCCGCGTCCAGGAGCCGCTGGTCGGGGATGAGCCACTGCTCGTCGAACGGCCCGTGCAGCAGCCGCACCGGCTCCGGGCACGGGCCCTCCGCGCGCGCCAGCGGCTCGGTGCCCGTGCGCTGACCGGGGAGTTGGGCGGCGGGGGAGTGCAGCGTCCGGGCCCGGGACGGTTCGAGCAGGAGGGCGCGCTCCTGCGCCTGCGCCCCGACGAACCGCTCCCAGCGGGCCTTCAGCGACGCGGCGTCCGGCGCGACCGGCCAGCTGCGGCCCAGCCGCAGGGGCGCGACGGACCACGGCATGAGGTCCGGGAGCGGCAGCGCGTGCGAGAGCCCGTCGTTCGTCACGCCCGGCATGGTACGTCCCCCCGATGGCCGTTCAGTCGGCGTCCAGCGTCACCGTGAACGAGAAGCGGTCGCCGCGGTAATGGATCACCGCGACGTCCAGGACCCTGCCCGCTTCGTCGTAGGTGATGCCGGTGTAGTGCAGGATCGGGCTCAGCAGCGGCACTTCGAGCAGCCGGGCCGTCTCCGGGTCGGCGAGGCGGGCCTCCACCGAGTCCGTGATCCGGCTGATGCGCACGCCCACGACGTCCCGCAGCACCTTCGTCATCGGCCAGCGCTCCAGATCGGCCGGGTCGACGAGGGGGCCGAGGTCGGGGCGCAGGTAGTTGCGGGCGTGGTTGGTCGGCTCGCCCGTCTTCTCGTCGCAGCGCAGCCGGTGGTACGCGGCCACGTGCTCGGCGCCGGGGAAGTGCTCGGCGAGGGCGGTGGGCACGGGGGCGGAGCGGTCGTGGTCGAGCAGGCGGGTCGTCATGCCCGACTGCTGGGCCACGATCGCGTCCACCGAGCCCAGCAGGCGGACCGGGGCGCCCCGGCGGGCCGCCGGCTCGATGAACGTGCCGCGGCGGCGGTGCCGGGTGATCAGGCCCTCGTCCTCCAGCTCCTTCAGGGCCTGGCGCATCGTGAGCACGGAGACCCCGTAGTGGGCCGCGAGCTGTTCCTCGGTGGGCAGGCGGAGCGGGTCCTGGGGGGATCTGCCCAGTATGGAGGCGCGCAAGGACTGCGACACCTGATACCAGAGCGGCAGCTTGCGGTTCAGGACGATCGAGTCCGGGGCGAATGACGTCACGGGGCTATCCGTATCTGTCGCGGGCCCGTCTTGCAATGTCGGTCCCCTGGTGGCCTGGTTTTCGGCTCTCCCGCCGTCGTGGCTGGTCGCGCAGTTCCCCGCGCCCTGAAGGCATGCGCTGCGCGCAGCCTTCCCTCTATGGAGGTAGCGGACGCAATCCGCACCTCAGCCGCGGCCGAAGTTCGACTCCAGCCCGGCCCACACCTCGTCGTACCCGCGCTGCACATGCCCCGCCTCCGCCGCCTGCGCGGCGACCGTCAGCGGCCAGCGGGTCTCGAACATGAAGGCCAGGCCGTCGTCCACCTTCTGCGGCTTCAGCTCGGCCGCGCTGGCGCGGTCGAAGGTCTCCCGGTCGGGGCCGTGCGCCGACATCATGTTGTGCAGCGAGCCGCCCCCGGGCACGAAGCCCTCCGCCTTCGCGTCGTACGCGCCCTCGATGAGCCCCATGTACTCGCTCATCACGTTCCGGTGGAAGTACGGCGGACGGAACGTGTCCTCGCCGACCAGCCAGCGCGGGGCGAACACCACGAAGTCGACGCCCGCGAGCCCCGGGGTGTCCGACGGGGACGTCAGCACCGTGAAGATCGACGGGTCCGGGTGGTCGTAGGAGATCGTCCCGATGACGTTGAAGCGCCGCAGGTCGTACACGTACGGGACGTGGTTGCCGTGCCAGGCGACGACGTCGAGCGGGGAGTGGTCGTACGTGGCCGTCCAGAGGTTGCCGCAGAACTTGTTGACCACCTCGACCGGGCCCGCGACGTCCTCGTACGCGGCGACCGGCGCCCTGAAGTCCCGTGCGTTCGCCAGTCCGTTGGCCCCGATCGGGCCGAGGTCGGGGAGCTGGAACGCCGCGCCGTAGTTCTCGCACACGTACCCGCGGGCACCGTCGTCGAGCAGCTCCACGCGGAAGCGGACCCCGCGCGGGATCAGCGCGACCTCGCCCGGACGCGCAGCGAGCAGGCCGAACTCCGTGCGCAGCAGCAGCCCGCCGCGCTCCGGGACGATCAGCAGCTCGCCGTCGGCGTCGCTGAACACCCGGTCCATCGGCGCGTTCGCGTGGTAGAGGTGCACGGCCATGCCGGTGCGCTGCGTCGCGTCGCCGTTGCCGCCCAGCGTCCACAGGCCGGCCAGCCAGTCCGTGCCGGGGGCCGGCTCGGGCAGCGGGTTCCAGCGGCGGCGGTTGGGGTCGGGGACGGACTCGGTGAACGGGGCCGTGCGCACCGCCCCGTTGTCCGTCCGCGTGAACTCCGGGTGGGCCGCCGAGGGGCGGATCCGGTACAGCCACGAGCGGCGGTTGTGCGCGCGGGGCTCGGTGAAGGCCGTACCGCTCAACTGCTCCGCGTACAGGCCGAGCGGGGCGCGCTGCGGTGCGTTGCGCCCGACGGGCAGGGCTCCCGGCACGGCCTCCGAGCCGTGCTCGTTGCCGAAGCCGGTGAGATACGCGAGCTGCTGGGCCGTCTTCCTCGCCTGCTCGATGCCGTTCATAGGTGGGCGCTCCCGGTGCCTGAAGGAATCCTATGCATCACCGTAGGATTCCGGCCCCGGCGCGTCAACGGTGCCGTTCCGTGCGGTCGGCAGAAAGCCGTGCCGCAGGGGGTCCCAAAACATGAGCAGTGCTCTACTCTCGCGCCCATGCCCTGGATCCGAAGGCTCCTCGTCGTCCTGGTCGCGCTCTGCGCGGCGCTCGCCGCAACTCCCGCCGCCCAGGCGCACGAGGAACGGCCGGTGAAGCTGCCCGACGGGTCGGGCAGCGTGCCCGTCCACCGCGACGGGCCGCCCGACCTGCTCGTCTGCAAGAAGGACCGGGCGGACTTCGAACGCCGCGTCGCCGGCTTCCCGGCCGGCCTGCGCAAGAAGAACCTCGACCTCTTCGCGCGCTGCCAGGACCAGGGCTTCCGGCACCTCCAGGCCGCGGTGGACGCCGTCGACCGGCCCGGCATGAACATCGCGATCCTGCCCGGCCTGTACGAGGAGGAGCCCTCGCGGCCGAAGCCCACCGGGGCCTGCACCCGCCTCAAGGCCAGGAACTCCCAGCTGGGCTACCAGATCCTGTCCTACGCCCAGCAGAAGCGCTGCCCGCACAACCAGAACCTCGTCGCGATCCTCGGCAAGAAGAACCTGCAGATCGAGGGCACCGGCCAGTCGCGGCTCGACGTCGTGATCGACGCCAAGTACACCAAGCTCAACGCGATCCGCGCCGACGGCAGCGACGGCGTCTACTTCAAGAACTTCACCGCCCAGCGCACCACCTTCAACTCGCTGTACGTCCTGGCCGGCGACGGCTTCGTCATCGACGACGTCCTGACCCGCTGGAACGACGAGTACGGCTTCCTCACCTTCGCGAGCGACCACGGGCTCTACAAGAACTGCGAGTCCTACGGCAACGGCGACTCCGGCATCTACCCCGGCAGCGCCTCGAACATCAACAACGGCCGCGGCTACGACGTCCCCCGCTACTCCATCGAGATCACCGGCTGCCGCAGCCACCACAACATGGTCGGCTACAGCGGCACCGCCGGAGACTCCGTCTACGCGCACGACAACGAGTTCGACCACAACATGGGCGGCGCCTCCATGGACTCCGCCTTCCCCGGCCACCCCGGACTGCCGCAGAACCACGCCCGGTTCGAGCGCAACGACATCCACGACAACAACGCGAACTACTACCCCTACGTCGCCGACGGCACCTGCGCCAAGGACCCCGTCGACCGCGGCTACGAGGACGGCGTGGTCTGCCCCCAGATCTCCATGCCGCCCGGCACCGGCATCATCACGGCCGGCGGCAACTGGAACCGGTACGAGAACAACTGGGTGTACGGGCACGACCGCGCCGCCTTCTTCCTGAGCGCCGTCCCCGCGTTCATCCGCGGCGAGTCCGCCTGGTCGAAGCAGACGGACACCTCGCACCACAACCGGTACGCGGGCAACAAGCTGGGCGTCGACAAGCAGGGCAGGTCGCGGCCCAACGCCACCGACGTGTGGTGGGACGGCCAGGGCGGGGGCAACTGCTGGCAGGGCTCGGCGGGCGCCGCCACCCCGCGCGCCCTGCCCAGCTGCGGGACGAAGCGCGGTGACGTCTCCGGCGGCTCGGACCGGCTCGTCGGCGAACCGTCGAAGCTGGCCGCGCTCCTGGTCTGCGCCGACTACAACGTCCAGGCGCGCCGGCTTCCCGCCGGATGCGACTGGTACGGGGCCCGGGGCATCGAGCGCATCGAGGTGCAGCTCGCCCTCGGCGTCGCGGTCGTGCTGACGCTGGTCGGCGGGGTGCTGTGGTGGCGCCGGCTGCGGACGCACCGCTGGGCGACGGTGGCGTGCGCCGCGGGACTCGCCGGTCTCGCGCTCGACGTCGCCGGATCGACCATGGGACTCCAGTCCGGCTACCTGCCCGCCGTGGCCCTGCTGCTGACCGGCGCCTGGTGGACGGCCGTCGGGCTCGTCCTGCGGCGCGAACGCCCTTGGTTCGGCTGGGTCACCGTGGCCCTGGGTGCCCTCACTCTCCTCGACGCCTTCGACAAGGCCGTGGTGATGCTGCCGTGGATCCCGCTGAGCCCTGCCTGGATCCGCGGACTGCTCGGCGTCGTGTGGGTCCTGTGGGCCGTGGTGGCCGCCTCCCGGCAGGACACGGCAGCCCGGCCGGAGACCCCCGAGGTGCTGACGGAGGTGCGGGCGTGAGGGGCGGCGCGGGCGTGCGCGGGCGGCTGGCGCGGGCGGTCGTGGTGGCGGTGCTGACCGTCGGCGTCGCGGCGGGGTGCGGCGGGCGGCCCACCACACACCACAAGCCCGGCACCGGGCATCAGGAGGCGAGCGGCTCGGCCGGACGGCTCCTGGACCGCGAGGACGAGTCCGGGCACCGCTACCGGCAGGTCGACGCCGACGGCGCCCCGTCGGTCGACCTCGAGGTGCGGCCGGACTCGGCCGACGGCTGGAACGTCCGGCTCGACGTGAGCGACTTCCGGTTCACCCCGGACAGCGTGGGCGGGGGAGCGCTGCCGGGGCGCGGCCACGCACACCTGTACCTCGACGACCACAAGATCGCCCGCGTCTACGGCGAGTGGTACCACCTGCCCGAGTCCGCCGTCCCCAAGGGCACCCACCGGCTGACCGCCCGCCTCTACGCCGACGACCACACCGTCTGGGCCGTCGACGGCGAACCGATCGAGTCGACCGCCGACGTGACCTCCTCCGGACGGGAGGACGGGCACGCGGACGGGCACGCGGGCGGGCACGGCCATGACGGCAAGGGGGCCTCGGGGAAGGCCTCCGCGGACCGGACCGTCACGATCTCCGTCGACGGCAAGAACGTCCAACCCCCGCCGGGCCGACTGGAGTTCAAGAAGGGCCAGCGCGTCCGCCTCACGGTCACGAGCGACCGCGCCGACACCCTCCACGTCCACGGCTACGACAAGGAGGCCGCTCTCCCGGCCGGCCACGCGGCCGGACTGACCCTCACCCTCGACCGCACCGGCCTGTTCGAGGTCGAGACCCACGAATCCGGCCTGCTCCTCACCCAACTCGTGGTCCGGTGACGTGCGGTGACCCTCCGCCCACCCGCCCCGCTCGCCCACGGCATCGGCTCCCGGCACGACCTTCCCCTGTCCCCCTTCTACGCGTACGCCGGAGCCTTCGCCGCGCTGTTCGTCTCCTTCCTCGCGCTCGGCCTGCTCTGGTCCGCCTCCCGCTTCCGCGGGAACAGCTCCGGGCTCGCGCTGCCGCGTCCCGTCCAGCGCCTCGCCGACGCCCGCGGCACGCGCGCCGCCCTGCGCGTGCTCGGCCTCGGCGCGGCCGTCCTCGTCCTCGCCCACCTCCTGTTCGGCCCCGACGACCCCGAGCGCAACCCGGCCCCCGGCGCCGTGCACGTCCTGTTCTGGGTCGGCCTGGTACCGGCGTCGCTGCTGTGCGGCCCCGTCTGGCGCCTGCTCAACCCCCTGCGCACCCTGCACGCCGCCGGCTGCCGGGCGCTCGGGCGCGACCCCGGCGCGGGGCGCCCGCTGCCCGCCCGGCTGGGCATATGGCCCGCGGCCCTCGGCCTCTTCGCCTACACCTGGCTCGAACTCGCCTCCCCCGACCCGGCGTCCCGCACCTCCCTGCTCGCCTTCCTGCTCACCCACGCGGCCGTCCAGCTCGCCGCCGCCGCGTGGTTCGGCGCCCGCTGGTTCGACGGGGGCGACGCCTTCGAGGCGTACTCGACGCTCTTCGCCCGGCTCTCCCCGTTCGGCCGGCGCGACGACGGACGCCTCGTGCTGCGCAACCCGTTCCACGGACTCGACGCCACCCCGCCCGTCCCCGGGCTCGTCGCCGCCGTGTGCGTGATGCTCGGCTCCACCGCCTACGACGGCTACTCGGACGCCCCCTCCTGGATCACCACCCTGCAGACGTCCCCGCTCGGCCCGACCGCGACCGGCACCCTCGGCCTGCTCGGCGCCGTCACCCTCGTCGCCGTGCTCTACGCCCTGTGCGCGGGCCGGGCGCCGCGCGCCGCGTTCGCCCACGCCCTCGTACCGATCGCCCTCGGCTACCTCGTCGCCCACTACTTCACGCTCTACGCCACCGAAGGCCCCCGCACCCTCGCCCTGGCCGCCGGTGCCACCGACCCCGCCCCGCCCGAACCACCCCTCGGACCCGGCGGCCTCGCCGCGCTCCAGGTCCTCGCCATCGTCACCGGACACGTCCTCGGCGTCGTCGCCGCGCACGACCGCGCCGTACGGCTGCTGCCCCCGGAGAAGTCCGTCACCGGCCAGCTCCCGCTGTTCGCGCTGATGATCGCCTACACCCTCGGCGGCCTCGGACTGCTCATCGCCTGAGGCCGCCCGTGCCACGGGGCCGATCCGGAGGCGGTCGACGGCCCCCGTACCCGAAGGGCCATGATGGACCCCGTGACCACGACGCCCTCCTTCAGCGATCAGTCGGCACGTGCCCTGCGCCGCACCCCCGTCCAGCGGCGCAGCGCCGAGCGGCTCACCAGGATCCTCGACGCCTGCGCCGGGCTCCTCGACGAATGCGGCTACGAGGAGCTGAGCACGCGGGCCGTCGCCCTGCGCGCGGAGGTCCCCATCGGGTCCGTCTACCGCTTCTTCAGCAACAAGCGCGCCCTCGTCGACGCCCTCGCCCAGCGCAACCTGGAGCACTACGCGCAGCGGGTCACCGAGCGGCTCGGCCGGATCACGGAAGGCGACTGGCGCGCCGCGATGGACGCCTTCCTCGACGAGTACGTGGCCATGAAGCGCACCGCGCCCGGCTTCTCGCTCGTCGACTTCGGCACCCAGATCCCGGTCGGCGACCCGGCCTCCGACCCCAACCACCGGGTCGCCGGCACCTTCACCGATCTGATCGCCCCGCATCTGGACCGCGAGCCCGACGACGACCTGCGCCGCGTGTTCCTGGTCGCCGTCGAGGCCGCCGACTCCCTCGTGCGGCTCGCCTTCCGGATCGACCCCGCGGGCGACGAGCGGATCATCGCGGAGGTCCGCCTGCTCCTGCACGCCTACATGGCCGAATCCCTCGACCCGCGCCGCCCGAGCACCCCCCGTACACCAGGCGCAAAGCTGTGACCTGGAGTTTTGCGCTTATTGCTCACGCGTCAACATCTTGTTAACCCCATATGACGGCCCCTAACGTCTCGCTGACCGCCTCCCCCGTCCGGGCCGATGGACGGCACTGCAGACGGCAGTTCAACGGCGAACGTTAGGGACCTCCTCCATGCTGACAATCCTCGGATTCGTCATGATCGCCACCTTCCTGGTGCTGATCATGATGAAGAAGGTGTCGCCGATCGCGGCGCTCGTGCTCATCCCCGCGCTGTTCTGTGTGCTGGTCGGCAAGGGCGCCCATCTCGGCGACTACGTCATCGCCGGCATCGGCGACCTGGCGCCCACCGCGGCGATGCTCATGTTCGCGATCGTCTACTTCGGCGTCATGATCGACGTCGGCCTCTTCGACCCGATCGTGCGCGCCATCCTGAAGTTCGCCAAGGCGGACCCGGTGCGGATCGTGGTCGGTACGGCCGTGCTCGCCGCGATCGTCTCCCTCGACGGCGACGGCTCCACCACCTTCATGATCACCGTCTCGGCGATGTACCCGCTGTACAAGCGCCTCAAGATGAGCCTCGTCGTGATGACGGGTGTCGCGGCCACCGCCAACGGCGTCATGAACACCCTGCCCTGGGGCGGTCCCACCGCCCGCGCCGCCACGGCCCTCAAGCTGGACGCCAGCGACATCTTCGTGCCGATGATCCCGGCCCTCGCGGTCGGCCTCCTCGCCGTGTTCGCCCTCGCGTACGTCCTCGGCCGCCGCGAGCGCAAGCGCCTCGGCTTCCTGTCCCTGGACGAGGTCACCGAGACGGTCACCGAGACCGCCGACGAGAAGGTCCTGGTCGGCGCCGGTTCCGGTACGGGCTCCGGCAAGAAGGCCACCGGCGGCGGCGACCACAGCGCCCCCTCGTACGAGAACGAGGAGGGCGAGACCTTCGCCGGCCTCGACCCGAACCGGGCCACCCTGCGCCCCAAGCTCTACTGGTTCAACGCGCTGCTCACGGTCACCCTGCTCACCGCCATGATCATGGAGTGGCTGCCGATCCCGGTGCTGTTCCTGCTCGGCGCCGCGCTCGCGCTCACCGTGAACTTCCCGCACATGCCCGACCAGAAGGCCCGCATCGGCGCCCACGCCGAGAACGTCCTCAACGTCGCCGGCATGGTCTTCGCCGCCGCCGTCTTCACCGGCGTCCTCCAGGGCACCGGCATGGTCGACCACATGGCCAAGTGGGTCGTCAGCGGCATCCCCGACTGGATGGGCCCGCACATGGCACTCGTCACGGGTGTCCTGTCCATCCCGTTCACGTACTTCATGTCGAACGACGGCTTCTACTTCGGCATCCTGCCGGTCCTCTCCGAGGCGGGCGCCGCGCACGGCGTCTCCTCCCTGGAGATCGCCCGCGCCTCGCTCGTCGGCCAGCCGCTGCACATGTCGAGCCCGCTGGTGCCCGCCGTCTACGTCCTCGTCGGCATGGCCAAGGTCGAGTTCGGCGACCACACCAGGTTCACCGTGAAATGGGCCGCGCTGACCGCCCTCGTGGTCCTCGCCGCCGGCCTCCTCTTCGGGATCCTCTGACCCGATGAAGCACTCCGCAGGGCCCGGTCAGGGACGCGCGTGGCTGCTCCGCCTCGTCATCGCCTTCAGCTTCGCGCAGGCGGCGGTGTCGATGGCGCGGCCCGCCGTCTCCTACCGGGCCCTCGCCCTCGGCGCCGACGAACGCGCCGTCGGCGTCATCGCCGGTGTCTACGCCCTGCTCCCGCTGTTCGCCGCCGTCCCGCTCGGCCGGCGCACCGACCACGGGCGCTGCGCCCCGCTGCTGCCCTTCGGCGTCGCGCTCATCGCGGGCGGCTGCGCCCTCAGCGGCACCGCCGGCTCCCTGGTCCGGATGGCCGCCTGGAGCGGCGTCATGGGGCTCGGTCACCTCTGCTTCGTGATCGGCGCCCAGTCGATCGTGGCCCGGCAGTCCTCGCCCGAGAACCAGGACCGCAACTTCGGCCACTTCACCATCGGCGCCTCCCTCGGCCAGCTCATCGGCCCCATGGCGGCCGGTGCGCTCATCGGCGGGCCCGACATGGCCGGCACCAGCGCCCTCGCCCTGCTGGTCTCGGCCGGCGTCTGCGCCGTCTCCCTCACCTCCCTGTGGCGCATCGAGTTCCGTACCGCCGCCGGGCGTGCGGGCCGGGACGAGCGCGGCACCGCCCGGGTGCCGGTCCACCGCATCCTGCGCACGCGCGGGGTCCCGGGCGGCATCTTCATCAGCCTCGCCGTCCTGTCGGCCACCGACATCCTCACCGCGTACCTGCCCGTCGTCGGCGAGCACCGCGGCATCGCCCCGTCCGTCGTCGGCGTCCTGCTGAGTCTGCGCGCGGGCGCGACCATCGCCTGCCGCCTCGTCATGACCCCGCTCATCGACTGGCTCGGCCGGGCCGTCCTCATCGCCTCCACGTGCGGGCTGGCCGCGCTGCTGTGCGCGGGGATCGCGCTTCCGGTGCCCGTCTGGGCGCTCGCCGTGATGCTGGTCCTGCTGGGCTTCTGCCTCGGTGTCGGCCAGCCCCTGTCGATGACGACCGTCGTCCAGGCGGCCCCGCCCGAGGCGCGCTCCACGGCGCTCGCGCTCCGCCTGACCGGGAACCGGCTCGGGCAGGTCGCGGCGCCGGCCTCCGCGGGGCTCGTCGCGGGGGTGGCCGGGACGGCGGCGCCCTTCGTGATGCTGGGCGGGCTTCTGCTCATCGCCTCCGGCCTGGGGGTGCGGGGTGCGCGGCCGCGTCTGCCGCGTTCGGTCGCGGGGCGGGTGCGGGTCCGTCGTGGCCGGTCGCGCAGTTCCCCGCGCCCCTGAAATGCAGACCCTTCGGGT
>NZ_JBHYTK010000129.1:0-23792 GCF_042749255.1 Streptomyces sp. NPDC059524
TTCCCCTTCGCGTGCTGCTTCTCCACCGCACGCGCCGAACCCGCGTGCGTCGCCTCGTCGATCCGCCGCCGCAGATCATCGAGCTTCCCGGCGGTCGTGTGGATGTCGATCTCGTTCATGTGTCCCTGCTGTCCCTGAGGTCCTGGCTGTCCCGGCTGTTCCTGCTGTACCTGTACCGCACGTGTCGACGGGGTCGACGCGTCGGTCAGCCCTTGTCCGTCGTCCCGTCGATCCGGCCCACCACGCGCCACGCCGCCGGGAGCAGCCCGGCCGCGAGGGCGGCCTTGAGCGCGTCACCGACGAGGAAGGGGACCACACCGGCCGCGATCGCGGCGCTCGCCGACATGCCGGTGCTCAGCGCGAGCCAGGTCGTGCCCGCCACGTAGATCGCCAGCGTCGCGAGGGCGTACATCGGCAGCGCGCGCCACGGGGAGCGGTCGGCGCCCAGGCGGGCGCCCTGGCCGACGAGGGCGGCGGCGATCAGGAAGCCGATCAGGTAGCCGCCGGTCGCGCCGAAGACCACGTGGGCGCCGCTCGCGCCGTGCGCGAACACCGGCAGACCGACGGCGCCGAGCACGAGGAGGAGCGCCTGGCTCGCGACCGCGCGGGCCGGGCCGAGGGCCGCCGCGGTGAGCAGCACGGCGAAGGTCTGTCCGGTGACCGGCACCGGAGAGCCGGGCACCGGGACCGCGAACTGGCCGGCGAGGGCCGTCAGGCCGGTGCCGAGCGCCACGAGGAGCGTGGTGCGGGCCACCGCGGATCCGGGCAGCAGCCGGTCGGCGAGCACCGGGTGGCGGTGCGGCTGAGCGAGGGTGAGAGCCATGAGTCGTACTCCAGAGTCAGTGGGCGCCCGGCTCCTGTCGAGGGTGGGGCGGGCCCGGAGCGGAAGGTGTCGGCGGCACGGCGCCCACCTCCTTGGTACTCGATATCGCCATGACGGTACTCAGTACCATTGTATTGAGCAAGTGGCCCCCACCTGCCGAGACAGGAAGCCCCGAGACAGGAGAGGATGAGCGATCATGAGCAAGCCATCCGCACGGTCCCGCCTCGCCGACGCCGCCTTCGCCCTCTTCGACGAGCGCGGCTACGAGCAGACGACCGTGGACGACATCGCGGAGCGGGCCGGGGTGGGGCGCACGACGTTCTTCCGGCACTACCGGTCCAAGGAAGAGGTCATCTTCCCGGACCACGACCGGCTGCTCGATCTGATCCGGGACCGGCTGAACACGTCGAACAGCGGCACCGCGCTGGTCGCGGTCTCCGACGCGGTGCGCCTGGTCCTGCTGCACTATCTGGACGAGGGCGAGCTGGCCCGCCGCCGCTACGGCCTGACCAGCAAGGTGTCGGCGCTGCGCGACCGGGAGATCGCGAGCGTGGCGCGCTATCAGCGGCTGTTCCGCGAGTTCATCTCGGACTGGATGGGCGATCCGACCGAATCGGCCTCCCTGCGGGCCGAGTTGATGGCGGCGAACGTGGTGGCCGCGCACAACCACGTGCTGCGGCGCTGGCTGCGCGGCGAGTCCGCCGACCCCGTCTCCGAGATGGACGAGGCGATGCGTGAGGTCCTGGCCCTGTTCCCGACTCCGGTGCCCGGCGCCGGCTCCGGCTCGGGCACCACCGTCATCGCCTTCCGCACCGGCCAGGACCTGGACGCGCTGCTGCCGGAGCTGCGCCGTCTGGTGGAGGACGGCAGGCCCTGAGACCTGCCGCCGCCCCTTGCCGTTCCCGACCGGTCCCTGCCGGCCGGTTCAGCGCCACTCAGTCGAAGTCGGTGGGCCGCCCCAGCGGCTCGACCGCGTCGAGCTCGCGCAGCCGCTCGCCGAACCGCTCCCTGATCCGGTCCACGGCGTTCGCCCCTAGCGGCAGCCGCAGCGGCGGGTCGTCCATGCTCGTGGCCGCGATGACGGCGCGGGCCGCCTTGACCGGGTCGCCGGGCTGGCTGCCGTGGCGGGCGAGGAACGCCTCGCGGGCCGGGTCGAGCACGGGCCGGTAGTCGTCGATCGGTGTGGCGAAGCGCACGGAACGGCCGGTGAAGTCGGTCCGGAACGGGCCCGGTTCGACGATGAGCACGCGGATCCCGAGATGCGCGACCTCGGCGGCCAGCCCCTCCGAGAGCCCTTCGAGGGCGAACTTGGTCCCCGCGTAGGCGCCGCCGCCGAGCGTGCCGGACACGCCCGCGACGGACGAGATCTGCACGATGTGCCCACCGCGCCGGGCGCGCATCGACGGCAGGACGGCCCGGGTCACGTCGACCGCGCCGAAGACGTTCGTGTCGAACTGCCGGCGCAGTTCGACGTCCGAGAGCTCCTCCAGGGCGCCGCGCAGGGCATATCCGGCGTTGTTCACGAGCACGTCGACACGGCCGAACTCCTTCAGGGCGGTGTCGACGGCCTGCCGTACCTGCCCGGGGTCGGTCACGTCGAGCGGGAGCGCCCGTACGCGGTCGGGGGCGAGGGCCACCAGGTCCTCGAGGGCGCGCGGGTCGCGGGCGGTGGCGACGAGCCGGTCCCCCTCGGCGACGACCTCCTCGGCCAGGGCGCGGCCGAGCCCGGTGCTCGTACCGGTGACGAACCACACGCGGCCGTCCGGGCGTTCGGACTCACGGGACGACATCGGCACTCCTCGCTTCGATCCTCACGGCGCTCCGCCGGCCCGCAGTCAACAGGAGTGCGGGGCGCCGCTCAAGACGCCCGGGGAGGCGCGCGCCGTGGCGGCGCGCACCCCTTCAGCAGACCTCGTCCGTCACACCCGTATCAAGCACGGCGATTCGGCCAACGGAGCGGGAACCGGGGCCGTTCGGGCACCGAGGGCGTCGCTGCGGCGGCCCGGGATTCCGCGGTCGCGCGACGTCCGGAATCGAGCGCGTTCGAATCCGCCGCGGGCTCGTTGTCCCGGTCACCGCCGCACCACCCGGGTGCGGTGTGCCGGAGCAGGAGGACCTGGATGACCATGACCCGTACCGTGCCGCCCGAGCCGGACACCCCTCCTCCCCCGCCGCCCGCGACGATCACCTTCGAGGGCAAGTACGGGGAGAACCCGCTGGCCGGAGCCGGTTTCGGCGCGATGTGCCGGCGGCTGCCGGCGGTGCTCGCCCACACCGCGCGGATGGCCTGGGCCGTCGACAGGACCGGCGTCGTGCTGCTGCTCGTGTGCCAGCTGCTCACCGGCGGCGCGGCCGCCCTGGCGCTCGCGTCGACCGCCGAGGCCATGCGCCACCTCCTCGGCGCGGGCCCCGTCACCGAACGCCTGCACGCCTCGCTGCCGGACCTCCTCGCCGTCACGGCGGGCGCCGCCGCGGGCCGGATCAGCGGCGCCCTGGCCTCGTACGCCGACGGCCGGATCACGCCCCTGCTGATCACCGAGGCCGATGTCGCGCTCGTCGGCGCCGTGTGCCGGGTGGAGTCGGCCGCGTACGGGGAGGACGGGTTCAGCGACCGGCAGGAGGCCGCCGAGGTCGGGGTCACCCGGACCCGGACGATGGTGCAGGACGCGCAGCGCTTCCTCGCGGCGCTGATCCGGATGGCGGCCGCGGCCGGGGTCGTCACCACCCTGCACCCCACGATGCTGCCGCTGCTCCTCCTGGCCGTCCTCCCGGCCGGCGCCGGCGCGGTCCTGTCCGCGCGCGTCGACTACGAGACGCACTACCTGAACGTCGGCGACCGCAACGTCCGCTCGATGATGCGCTGGTGGGCCACCTACTCCCGCTACGGCGACGAGGTGCGGGCGAACGGGATGACCGGCTACCTCCTGTACTGGTACCGGGCCCTGTCCGACCGGATCGACCGGCGCACGCTGACGGCCGCGCCCCGCATGCTGCGGATCACCCTGTCCACGGCCGCGCTCGGCGGACTGTTCCTGTGTCTCACGTGGGCGGTGCTCGCCTGGCTCGCGGTGACGGGCCGGGTGGCGCTGCCCGTGGCGGCGACCGCCGTGGTGGCGGTGCAGACGGCACTGGCCGCGCTGTCGCAGTTCGTGCAGAACGGCGCGGCGATGTTCCACACCTCGCTGTACCTCGCCGACATGCGGTCCTTCCTGGGGCTCGCGGCCGAGCGCGCGCCGCGGCGCGGCACCGCGGCCGTCCCCGAGCGGGTCGACGAGATCCGGCTCGACGAGGCCGTCTACCGCTACCCCGGCAAGGACCGCCCGGCCGTCGACGGCGTCTCGCTGGCCCTGCGCCGCGGCGAGATCCTCGCGGTCGTCGGGGAGAACGGCTCGGGCAAGAGCACGCTGACCCGGCTGCTCACCGGGATTCTGCTGCCCGACAAGGGACGCGTCCTGTGGGACGGCACGGATCTGGCCGGCGCGGACCCCGACTCCGTGTGGCGGCGCACCGCGCTGGTGCCGCAGAACTTCGCGTGCTGGCCGCTGCGGGTCCGGGAGAACGTGACGCTGGGGCAGCCGAGGACGTACGACGACGACGCGGTGTGGGAGGCGGTCGACGCGGTCGGGATGCGCGAGCCCGTCGAGCGTCTGCCGCAGGGGCTGGACACGCTGCTCGCCAAGGAGCTGTGGGGCGGCGCCGAGCTGTCCGGCGGCCAGTGGCAGCGCCTGGCGTGTGCCCGCGCCCTGTACCGCGACACGCCGCTCGTGATCCTCGACGAGCCGACCTCGCAGATGGACCCGCGCGGGGAGCACCAGATCTTCGAGCGGATCCGGCGCGGGGCGGCCGGGCGCATGACGATCGTGGTGACGCACCAGCTGGAGAACACGCGGTGCGCCGACCGTGTCGTGGTGATGGAGCACGGGCGGATCGTCGAGCAGGGCACGTACGAGGAACTCGCCCACGCGGGCGGTCTGTTCGCCGACCTCGTCCGGCTCGCCGGGGACCGGTGACACGCCCCGCCCGGTGATCGTCACCCCCGCCCCGTCCGGTCGCTGCGCGTAGCATCGCAGGGGCCGGACGAGGGTGGACGGGGAGCTCAGATGGGTGATCGCGGGGCGGTAGGCGCGGCGCTGCCGGCCGAGCTGGTGGCGTGGGCCGGGCGGCCGGCGCGGGCCCTCCCCGCCCCCGTGCGCGGGGGGGGGCGCCCGCGCTACGCCCTGTCCGGCGGGCACGCCGTCGCCCCGGCGGCCGATCTGCACCGCTCCGTCGACGTGAACCTGCGCTTCGTCGTGCGGGGGCTCGCGGACCCGGACCACACCCCCGATCTGGCGGCGCCCTCGGAGACGGGCCGGCGCCGCGCGCACCAGCGGGCCCCGCTGCCGGAGGTGCTGCGCTGCTACCGGATCGCGTGCGCGATGCTCTGGGACCTGATGCTGGGGCACGTGCGCGCCGAGGGGGACGCGAGGACGCTGGACGCGCTGGTCGACGCGTCGAGCGCGCTGTGGCGGCTGTCCGACGAGCACGCGCTGGCGCTCACGGAGGCGTACCGGGCGGCGACGGCGGAGCTGCTCACCGCGCAGCAGCGGCGCCGTTCGGCGCTGGTGGAGGCGCTGTTCACGGGGCAGCTGGTGCTCGACTCGGGGGCGTGGGAGGTGGGCAAGCTGCTCGGCCTGCCGCTCGACACGGACCTCGTCGTGGTGGCGGCGGAGAACTCGGGGCTCGCCGAGGAGAGCCTGATCGGGGTCGAGCGCCGGCTCGCCGAGATCGGGGTCGTGTCGGCGTGGCAGCTGACACCGACCCTCCAGACCGGGGTGGTGGCGCTGCGCGTGGAGCAGCACACGGCGGCCCTGAAGACGCTGCGGGACGCGGCCACGGCCCGCACCGGGGTGAGCCCGGCGTACCGGTCGCTGTCCGACACGCCGCGGGCGCTGCACCTGGCCCGCTCCGCGCTGGCCGGTGTGCCGGTCGGGACGGCGGAGGTGCGCAGCTTCAGCGGGAGTCCGCTGGCCGCGCTGATCGCGTACGACCCGGACGAGGGGCGGCGCCTGGCCCGGGAGGTCCTCGGGCCGGTGCTCGAACTGCCGGCCGAGGACCGGGACCCGCTGCTGCGGACACTGGAGGTGTTCGTGGAGCAGTCGGGCTCTGCGGACGAGGCGGCGCGGCTGCTGCACTGCCACCCGAACACGGTCCGCTACCGCCTGGGCCGGATCCGCGAGCTCACGGGCCGCTCGCTGGGCGACCCGCGCGCTCTCGCGGAACTGGTGACGGCGGTGGACGCGGTGCGGCTCAGCCGGCCGGTTCGACGGTCACCTTGACGTGCTTCATGATCGGCTGGTCGCTCTGGGTGCTGTAGTCGTCCAGGGCGCACAGCACGTTCATCTCGGGCATGTACCCGGCGGCACAGCCGCGCGGCATGTCGTAGGGGATCGCGAGATAGCCGTTCAGGCTGCGGGTGCTGCCGTCCCGGGCGGTGCTGGTGATGTCGACCGGGTCCATCTCGGAGATGCCGCGTTCGCGCATGTCGTCCTTGTTCATGAAGACGAGGCTGCGCAGGTTCTTGATGCCCCGGTACCGGTCGTTGTCGGAGTAGATCGTGGTGTTCCACTGGTCGTGGGAGCGCATGGTGCCGAGCGCCAGGGTGCCCGCGGCGGGGACGACGTCGGGCAGCGGGGCGGTGGAGAACTCGGCCTTGCCGGACTCGGTGAGGAAGACCAGCTCGCGCGCGGGCTGCTTGATCCGGAAGCCGAGCGGGAGCCGCACCCGCCGGTTGCAGTCCTCGAACCCGTCCAGGACCTGGGCCATCGTGTCGCGGACCCGGTCGTAGTCCTCGATGTACCACTCCCACGGGGTGTCGCTCTCGGGCAGCGTGGCGCGGGCCATGCCGGCGATGATCGCGGGCTCGGAGAGCAGGTGCTTGGACGCGGGGCGCTTCATGCCGACGGACAGGTGCACCATGCTCATCGAGTCCTCGACGGAGGTGCTCTGGACGCCGGCCTTCTGCTGGTCCTTCTCGGTGCGGCCGAGGCAGGGCAGGATGAGCGCCTTGCGGCCGTGGACGACGTGGCTGCGGTTGAGCTTGGTGCTGACCTGCACGGTGAGCTCGCAGTTGCGCAGGGCGGCGTACGTGTACGGGGTGTCGGGGGCGGCCAGCGCGAAGTTGCCGCCCATGCCGACGAAGACCTTCACGTCGCCGGCGCGCATGGCCTTGATGGTGTGCACGGTGTCGAGGCCGTGGGCGCGCGGCGGGTCGATCTTGCAGACGTCGGCGAGCCGCTGGAGGAACTCCTCGGTGGGCCGGTGGTCGATGCCGCAGGTGCGGTTGCCCTGCACGTTGCTGTGGCCGCGCACGGGGGACGGCCCGGCGCCCTCGCGGCCGAGGTTGCCGCGCAGCAGCAGGACGTTGACGATCTCGCGGACGGTGTCGACGCCGTGCTCGTGCTGGGTGACACCCAGGCACCAGCTGATGATGCTGCGGTCGGCCTCGCCGTAGACGCGCGCGGCCTTGAGGATCGCCTCCCGGGTCAGGCCCGACTGGCGTTCGATCTCGTCCCACGAGGTGGCCTCGCACAGGGCCCGGTACTCCTCGAAGCCGGTGGTGTGCCGGTCGATGAACTCCTGGTCGAGGGCCTTGGGGTCGGTCCCCGACTGTTCGAGGACGGCCTTGGCGAGGCCGCGCAGGAAGGCCATGTCGCCGCCGATGCGCACCTGGAGGTTCAGGGTGCTGGTCCGCGTCGACTTGTTGAGGGCCATGTCGGTGAAGTCGTGCGGGATGATCGTGCGGGTGGCGGCCGCCTCGACGAGCGGGTTGACGTGCACGATCTGGGCGCCGCGGTGGTAGGCCTCGGCGAGGGCGGTGAGCATGCGCGGCGCGTTCGACGCGGCGTTGACGCCCATGATGAACAGGGCGTCGGTGCTCTCCCAGTCCTTGAGGTCGCAGGTGCCCTTGCCGGTGCCGAGCGCCGCCTGGAGGGCGCGGCCGCTGGCCTCGTGGCACATGTTGGAGCAGTCGGGCAGGTTGTTGGTGCCGAGTTCGCGGGCCCAGAGCTGGTAGAGGAACGTGGCCTCGTTGCCGAGCCGGCCCGAGGTGTAGAACGAGGCCTGGTTCGGGTCGTCGAGCTCGCGCAGGGTGCGGCCGACCAGCTCGAAGGCGTCGCGCCAGCTGATGGGCACGTAGTGGTCGGTGTCCGGGTCGTAGACCATCGGTTCGGTCAGCCGGCCCTGGTCCTCGAGCGCGTAGTCGGTCCACTCGGACAGCTCGGTCACGGAGTGCGCGGCGAAGAAGTCGCGCCCGACCCGCTTGGGGGTCATCTCCCAGGTGACGTGCTTGATGCCGTTCTCGCAGATGTCGAGCTTGAGGCCCTTGAGGTCGTCGGGCCAGGCGCATCCGGGGCAGTCGAAGCCGCCGTTCTCGTGGTTCATCTTGAGGATGGCGCGGGGCCCGTCGGTCGCGCGTTCGCGCGCCATGAACCGGGTGACGCTCTTGGCGGCCCCCCAGCCCGCGGCCGGGTGGTGGTACGGGTGGAATTCCGGCTCCCCCTCGGGGACGGGGCCCACGCGGGGCTCCGTCCCCTCCTGGCCGGCCTGGGAGGCGTTCACGACGGTGTTCCTCTCCGCCCCTCGGGGGCTTTCACGTCTGCGGGACGACGGGTGTGACGCGGTGACGGGGTGCTGGGGTCACGGGGTGACGCGGTGAGCGGCCGGGTCAGCGGTCGTAGCGGGACGGCGGGAAGGCGTCGCGCTCGGCGCGGCGGGTGTCGCCCGTGCGCAGCTCCCCGCTCGCCGCCTGCCGGTCGATCTCGGCGTGCGCCTCCTCGTACTGGACGGCGGCCGGTTCGGGCGCGCCGTCGGGCAGGCCGACGGCGCGGCGGTCCCGCTCGGTGCGGCGCTCCAGGCGTTCGCTGTCGGGGCGGCGCGGCAGGCCGCGGCCGTGGTCGCTGTCGCGGTCCGGGTCCCCGCCGACCTCGCGGTTCGGCTTGTGGTGGTGCACCATCGCTCCTCCTCGAATGCCTACACTGCGGGAGAACTCGCAGGTCAGGACGTGGTCTCGGAGTCGGCGGCGGCCGGCTCGGGCCCGTCCTCGGGCTGCGGGTCCCCCTTACGAACAGTGCAGTGCAGCGTGTCGTTCCGCACGTCGGCGACGATGGTGTCGCCCGGTTCCGCGTCGCCGCTCAGGAGCAGCGAGGCGATGCGGTTGTCCAGTTCGGACTGGACGGTGCGGCGCAGCGGGCGGGCGCCGAACTCGGGCTGGTGACCGTGCGCGATCAGGAGCTTGCGGGCCGCTTCGGTGACCTCGAGCTTCAGGCCCTGGGCGTGGACCCGGTGCTCGCTGAGGTCGAGGAGGTGGCCGAGGATCTCGCCGAGGTCGTCCTCGGTGAGGCTGTGGAAGACGATGATGTCGTCGATCCGGTTGAGGAACTCGGGCAGGAAGCGGGTGCGCAGCTCGTCCATGAGCTCGTCCTTGAGCTCGGCGGCGTCGCCCTCGTGCGCGAGGATGCGGTGCGCCCCGATGTTCGACGTCATGATCACCACGCAGTGCCGGAAGTCGACGGTGCGGCCCTGCGAGTCGGTGAGCCGGCCGTCGTCGAGGATCTGCAACAGTGTGTTGAAGACGTCGGGGTGCGCCTTCTCGATCTCGTCGAAGAGGACGACGCTGTAGGGGCGCCGGCGGACCTTCTCGGTGAGCTGTCCGGCCTCGTCGTAGCCGACGTATCCGGGCGGGGCGCCGACCAGGCGGGCGACGGTGTGCTTCTCCTGGAACTCGCTCATGTCGAAGCGGACCATGCTGGACTCGTCGCCGAACAGCAACGCGGCCAGGGTCTTGGCGAGTTCGGTCTTGCCGACGCCGGTCGGGCCGAGGAAGAGGAAGGAGCCGACGGGCCGGTTCGGATCGCCCATGCCCGCGCGGTTGCGGCGGACGGCTTCGGAGACGGCGGTGACGGCCTCGTCCTGGCCGACGACGCGGGCGTGCATCTCTTCCTCGAGCTTGAGGAGCTTCTGCTTCTCGGACGCGGTGAGCTGGGAGACGGGGATGCCGGTGCGCCGCGAGACGATGTCCGCGATGTCGGAGGCCGTGACGGAGACGACGCCCTCGCGGCGCTCCTCGATCCCGGCGAGCTCGCCCTCCACCTCGGCGATGTCGCGCTTCAGCTCGGAGGCCCGCTCGAAGTCCTCGGCGGCGATCGCCTGGTCCTTCTCCCGGGTCAGCTTGGCGATCTTGTCCTCGCGGCTGACGATCTCGGTGGAGCGTCCGGCGCTGCGCAGCCGGACCCGGGCACCGGCCTGGTCCATGAGGTCGATGGCCTTGTCGGGCAGGAAACGGTCGCCGATGTAGCGGTCGGACAGCTCGGCCGCGGCGGCCAGTGCCCCGTCGGCGAAGCGGACCTGGTGGTGGGCCTCGTACGCGTCGCGCAGGCCCTCCAGGATCTGGACGGTCTGCTCCACGGTCGGCTCGGGGATGAGCACGGGCTGGAAGCGGCGCTCGAGCGCGGCGTCCTTCTCGATGTGCTTGCGGTACTCGTCGATGGTGGTGGCGCCGACGACGTGCAGTTCACCGCGGGCGAGGGCGGGCTTGAGCATGTTGCCCGCGTCCATCGCGCCCTCCCCCGTGGCGCCCGCGCCGACGACGGTGTGGAGTTCGTCGATGAAGAGGATGATGTCGCCGCCGGCGTTCTGGACGTCCTCGATGACCTTCTTCAGACGCTCCTCGAACTGGCCGCGGTACTGCGCGCCCGCCACCATCCCGGACAGGTCGAGCGCGACGACGCGCTTGCCCTTCAGCGTCTCCGGCACCTCGCCCGCGACGATCCGCTGGGCCAGGCCCTCCACGATCGCCGTCTTGCCGACCCCCGGCTCACCGATCAGCACCGGGTTGTTCTTCGACCTGCGCGACAGGATCTCGACGGTCTGCTCGATCTCCTCGGCCCGGCCCACCACCGGGTCGAGCTTCCCGGCCTTCGCCTCCTCGGTCAGGTCCCGGCCGTACTCGTCCAGGGTCGTGGCGGGCTGTCCGGTGCCGGCCGCCCCGTTCTCCCCGCGCGGGGCCGCCTGCTCGGTGAGCCCGGAGAGCTTCCCCGGGTCGAGACCGTCGGCGCGCACCATCTTGGCCGCGCCGGTGTCGGGGTCGCCGAGGAGGGCGGCCAGGATGTGCTCGGGTCCGATGTAGGAGACACCGGCCTGCTGGGAGCGGGCGTAGGCGTCGGCGAGGGTCCGCTTGGCCGCCGGGGTGAGCCCGGGGTCGGCGGACGGTTCGCCGGACTCCCCCGGCAGCACCTTGGCGATCTCGGCGGCGAGGGCGTCGGGGTCGACACCGGCGCGGGCCAGCAGCCGCCGCGACGGGTCGACCTTGGTGGCCGCCCACAGGAGGTGCTCGGTGTCCAGGTCGGAGCTGCCGTCCTCGACGGCCTTGCGCGCGGCCAGGTTGACGAGCTCCGTGGACGATTCCGTCAGCAGCCGCCCGATGGGAACACGCTGTACGGCGGGCGGGGACGACGCGGGGGACATTCCGAAGAAGCGGTTCAGCATCTCGCTGAACGGATCCGAGGAACCGAAGGGGTCGGAGGAACCGAAGGGATCGGAACCGAATCCGAAGGACGACATCGACATGGCAACTCCCGATGGGCAGTGCGACGTGCCTCTCCAGACAAGCCCGGCCGGTGCCCCGCCGCAACCGAATGGGGCCCCCGTGATCACTGTCCCGGGCTCCTGCCGCCCGGTTCTGGCACGGCGCACAAACGGCGTTGTGAGGGCCCACAAAACGAACGGACGCGCAGGTCCCCGGGCCGCACGCGGCACCGTTCCGTGTCAGTCTCGAAGCATGGTTCCCGCACAGACGACCGGCAGCGGCGGCACGACCCTGTACTACGGCGACACGGGTGACGCGCACCGGCTCCAGGTCTTTCTCGAACTGCGCGACCGGGCCAGCGCGCATCTGGCCGCGAGTCTGCTCGACACGTTCCGCGACGGCGCCGACGCGGGCGATTTCGTCCTCGAGTTCCATTTCGCGGCGGTCATGGACGACACGGTCGGCGGCAGCGGTTCTCGGCGGGCGCTGGCGGCGCTGGGCGCGGCCGCGGACGTGGGCGCCGGTCCGTTCATGGACTATCTCGGCGCCCTGTTCGCGGCGCAGCCCTTCCCTCCCGGCGACGACGGATTCGGCGTTCCGGCGCACCTGCTGTCGGTGGCCGGCACGGTCGCGGGCCTGCGGTCCGCGGACTTCGACGCCAAGGTCGCCCAGGACGTCTACAACACGTGGGCGGCGGAGGTGACCGGAGCCTTCGCGTCCTTCGGTCTCGTGGGCACGCCGGCCGTCCGCTACGACGACACCGTGATCCCGGTGGTGAACGTGGACGGCACCGCGGTCATGACGCCGCGGGAGTTCGCCGAGCAGCTCGCGTCCGCCTGAACGACCGCTCGCGGCCGTCTAGAGTCCTGATCCGGTTCTGGCAAGGAGAACAAGGTCACACTCTGTATACCTGCTGCTCCCGCGCGGATCTGACCTAGCATCCGAGCATGACGGTCCTGCCTGACGACGGGCTCTCCCTGGCGGCCGAGTTCCCTGACGCGACACATGAACAGTGGCAGCACCTGGTCGCGGGTGTTCTGCGCAAGTCGGGTAAGGAAGTCTCGGCCGCGGAAGCGGAAGAAGCCCTCTCCACCGCGCTGGAGGACGGGTTGCGTGCCCGCCCCCTCTACACCGCGCACGACGACACCCCCGCCTCCGGGCTGCCCGGCTTCGCACCGTTCGTGCGCGGCGGCCGCCCCGAGGGGAACACGCTGGGCGGCTGGGACGTGCGCCAGCCGCACTCCCGCCCCGACTCCGCGGCGGTCCTCGCCGACCTGGAGAACGGGGTCACGTCCCTGTGGCTGACCGTGGGCGGCGAGGCCGGCATCCCGGTCGACGCGCTCCCGGCCACCCTGGAGGGCGTGTACCTGGACCTCGCGCCGGTGGTGCTCGACGCGGGCGCCGAGGTCGAGGCCGCGGCCCGCACGCTGTTCGAGATCTACGCCGCCCGGGGCGTCGCCGCGGACGCGGTGCGCGGCAACCTGGGCGCCGACCCGCTGGGCCACGAGGCCCGCACCGGCGCGTCGTTCGGCTTCGCGCCGGTCGCGGCGCTGGCGAAGCACTGCGCCGAGGAGTACCCGGGGCTGCGCGCCCTGACGGTGGACGCGCTGCCGTACCACGAGGCGGGCGGCTCGGCCGCACAGGAGCTGGCCTGCTCGCTGGCCACCGGTGTCGCGTACCTGCGGGAGCTGACGGCGGCCGGGCTGAGCGTCGAACAGGCCCTCGGGCAGCTGGAGTTCCGCTACGCGGCGAGCGCCGACCAGTTCCTGACGATCGCCAAGTTCCGTGCGGCGCGCCGCCTTTGGGCCCGTGTCGCCGAGGTGTGCGGGGCGCCCGAGGCGGGCGCGCAGGTGCAGCACGCGGTGACGTCGCCGGTGATGATGACGCGCCGCGACCCGTGGGTGAACATGCTGCGCACGACGATCGCGACGCTCGCGGCCGGCGTCGGCGGCGCGGACGCGGTGACGGTGCTCCCGTTCGACCACGCGCTGGGCCTGCCCGACGCGTTCGCGCGCCGCATCGCGCGCAACACGTCGACGATCCTCGTCGAGGAGTCGCACCTGGCCCGGGTGATCGACCCGGCCGGCGGCTCCTGGTACGTGGAGCGCCTCACCGACGAACTGGCGCACGCCGCCTGGGAGTTCTTCCAGGAGATCGAGCGCGGGGGCGGCCAGGCGGCGGCGCTCGGCTCGCGTCTGGTGCACGACCGGATCGCGGCGACGTGGGCCGCGCGCAGCGCGCGGATCGCGGAGCGCCGCGAACCGGTCACGGGTGTCAGCGAGTTCCCGTTCCTGGCCGAGCAGCCGGTGGTCCGCGAGCCGCTGCCCGCCCAGCCGTCCGGCGGTCTGCCGCGGGTGCGCCGTGACGAAGCGTTCGAGGAGCTGCGGGCCCGCTCGGACGCGTTCCTGGCGAGGACGGGCGCCCGCCCGAAGGTGTTCCTCGCGGCGCTCGGCCCGGCCGCGGCGCACTCGGCGCGCCTCACCTTCGCCGCGAACCTGTTCCAGGCGGGTGGCGTCGAGCCGGTCACCGAGGGCTCGTTCGAGGACAGCGGCACCACCGAGGTGTGCGTGTGCTCCAGCGACAAGCTGTACGCGGAGCAGGCCGACGAGACGGTGGCCGCGCTGCGCGCCGCCGGTGCCTCGCACGTGGCGCTGGCCGGCCGCCCGGGACCGTACGCGGACGTCGACTCGTACGTCTACGCAGGCTGTGACGCCGTGGCCGTACTGTCCGCCACGCTCGACCGCATGGGAGTGTCCTGATGTCCGTACCCGACTTCTCCGGCGTCGAGCTGGGCACGCCCGGCTCCGGGCCGGGCGCCGACGTGTGGAACGCGGCGGTCAAGCAGGCCGCCGACGGTTCCGACCTGCTGTGGGAGACGCCCGAGGGCATCGGCGTCAAGCCGCTGTACACGGGACAGGACCTCGAGGGCCTGGACTTCCTGGACACGTTCCCGGGCGCGGCCCCGTATCTGCGCGGCCCGTACCCGACGATGTACGTGAACCAGCCGTGGACGATCCGTCAGTACGCGGGCTTCTCCACGGCCGAGGAGTCCAACGCGTTCTACCGGCGCAATCTGGCGGCCGGTCAGAAGGGTCTGTCCGTCGCGTTCGACCTGCCGACGCACCGCGGCTACGACAGCGACCACCCGCGGGTGACGGGTGACGTCGGCATGGCCGGTGTCGCGATCGACTCGATCTACGACATGCGGCAGCTGTTCGACGGCATCCCGCTGGACAAGATGACCGTGTCGATGACGATGAACGGCGCGGTGCTGCCCGTGCTCGCGCTGTACATCGTGGCGGCGGAGGAGCAGGGCGTTCCGCCGGAGAAGCTCGCGGGGACCATCCAGAACGACATCCTCAAGGAGTTCATGGTCCGCAACACGTACATCTATCCGCCGGGCCCGTCGATGCGGATCATCTCCGACATCTTCGCGTACACCTCCCAGCGGATGCCCCGCTACAACTCGATCTCGATCTCGGGCTACCACATCCAGGAAGCGGGTGCGACGGCCGATCTGGAGCTGGCGTACACGCTCGCCGACGGTGTCGAGTACATCCGGGCGGGGCGCGAGGCGGGGCTGGACGTGGACGCGTTCGCGCCGCGGCTCAGCTTCTTCTGGGCGATCGGCATGAACTTCTTCATGGAGGTCGCGAAGCTGCGCGCGGCCCGCCTGCTGTGGGCGAAGCTGGTCAAGCAGTTCGACCCGCAGAACGCCAAGTCGCTGTCCCTGCGCACGCATTCGCAGACCTCGGGCTGGTCGCTGACGGCGCAGGACGTGTTCAACAACGTGACGCGTACGTGTGTCGAGGCGATGGCGGCGACGCAGGGCCACACTCAGTCGCTGCACACGAACGCGCTGGACGAGGCGCTCGCCCTGCCGACCGACTTCTCGGCGCGCATCGCCCGCAACACGCAGCTGCTGATCCAGCAGGAGTCCGGCACGACGCGCACGATCGACCCGTGGGGCGGCAGCGCCTACGTGGAGAAGCTGACGTACGACCTGGCGCGGCGGGCCTGGCAGCACATCCAGGAGGTCGAGCAGGCCGGCGGCATGGCGAAGGCCATCGACGCGGGCATCCCGAAGCTGCGGGTCGAGGAGGCGGCGGCGCGCACGCAGGCCCGCATCGACTCGGGCCGGCAGCCGGTGATCGGCGTCAACAAGTACCGGGTGGACAGCGACGAGCAGATCGAGGTCCTGAAGGTCGACAACTCGTCGGTGCGCGCGCAGCAGATCGCCAAGCTGCGCCGGCTGCGCGAGGAGCGCGACGAGACGGCCTGCCAGGACGCGCTCGCGGCGCTGACCCGGGCGGCCGGCGGTGACGGCAACCTGCTGGAGCTCGCCGTGGTCGCGGCGCGCGCCAAGGCGACCGTCGGCGAGATCTCGGACGCCCTGGAGAAGGTGTACGGGCGGCACGCGGGCCAGATCCGTACGATCTCCGGCGTGTACCGCAACGAGGCAGGGGAGTCCGCCAACGTGGACCGGACCAGGGAGCGCGTCGACGCGTTCGCCGAGGCGGAGGGACGCCGGCCGCGCATCCTGGTCGCGAAGATGGGCCAGGACGGCCATGACCGCGGCCAGAAGGTGATCGCGACGGCCTTCGCCGACCTGGGCTTCGACGTGGACGTCGGCCCGCTGTTCCAGACGCCTGGCGAGGTCGCCCGGCAGGCGGTCGAGGCGGACGTGCACATCGTCGGTGTGTCGTCGCTGGCCGCCGGCCACCTGACGCTGGTGCCCGCGCTGCGCGAGGCACTGGCCGAGGAGGGCCGCGAGGACATCATGATCGTGGTCGGCGGTGTGATCCCGCCCCAGGACGTGCCGACGCTCCTGGAGATGGGCGCGGCGGCGGTGTTCCCGCCCGGCACGGTCATCCCGGACGCGGCGCACGATCTGATCGAGCGGCTCGCCGTCGACCTCGGGCACGACGCGTAGTCCGATGGCGCCTCTCGATCTCGACACGTACGTCAAGGGTGTCCTCGACGGGAAGCGGGCGCTCGTCGCCCGCGCCGTCACCCTGGTGGAGTCGACGCGGCCGCAGCACCGGGCGCTGGCGCAGGAGTTGCTGACCGCGCTCCTGCCGCACAGCGGCCGGTCGCGGCGCATCGGGATCAGCGGGGTGCCGGGGGTGGGCAAGTCGACGTTCATCGACGCCTTCGGCACCATGCTGACCGGGCTCGGGCACCGCGTGGCGGTGCTCGCCGTCGACCCGTCCTCCACGCGGACCGGCGGTTCGATCCTGGGCGACAAGACGCGCATGGAGCGGCTCGCGGTCGACGCGAACGCCTTCGTGCGCCCCTCCCCCAGCGCGGGCACGCTCGGTGGCGTCGCCAAGGCCACCCGGGAGTCCATGGTGGTCATGGAGGCCGCGGGCTACGACGTGATCCTCGTGGAGACCGTCGGCGTCGGGCAGTCGGAGACCGCGGTCGCCGACATGGTCGACACGTTCCTGCTGCTGAGTCTGGCGCGCACCGGTGACGGCCTCCAGGGCATCAAGAAGGGCGTCCTGGAGCTGGCCGACGTGATCGCGGTGAACAAGGCGGACGGCCCGCACGAGCGGGACGCCCGCGCGGCCGCGCGTGAACTGGCGGGCGCGCTGCGGCTGATGCACGGCAAGGACGCGTTCTGGACGCCGCCCGTGCTGCACTGCAGCGCGCGCGAGTCGACGGGCCTGGACACGGTGTGGGAGCGGCTCGAACAGCACCGCACCCTGCTCGACTCGACGGGCCGGCTCGCCGAGCGGCGCAGGGACCAGCAGGTCGGCTGGACCTGGGCGATGGTCCGCGACGAGCTCCTCGGAAGGCTCCACGCGGCACCGGCCGTACGGGCCCTGTCCCCCGGCCTCGAACAACAGGTCAGGGCGGGCGAGTTGACGGCGACGGTGGCGGCGGAGCGGCTGCTCGCCGCGTTCCGCGACGGCGAACGCTCCGCCGACCGGCCGGAATAGGCCCTAGAGGGCGTCGCGGACCCGGCGTGACGGCTTGAACGCGTAGAGGTCGAGGATGTCGGGGCAGGGCGCGACGCCCGGCCCGCCGGCCCGCACCCACGCCAGGATGTCCTCGGTCGCCTCCGCGTCGTTGACGAGCCCGAACCAGGCCGGGCGGCCTCCGGCGGCCCGGCCCTCCGTCGACGGCTGGACCACGATCACGTTGGCCTGGTCGCAGACGTCGAGGCACTTGGAGATCTGCACGGGCGCCCCGTCCCGCAGCCGCGCGCGCTGGGCGGCGTGGTCACCGGCCACCTTGGGGCTGCCGCAGCAGCAGTCGCGGCACACGACGATCCGGCACGGCGCGGCGGACTTCTTCGGCTTTCCCATGCCGATCATGCTATGCGGCACCCCAGCAGGCCCCTGAACCGGCCCCGCCCCTCGGCGGGGCCGTTCTGCGTGCCGCCGCGTGCACGGACCCATTGACCGGAGGTGTCCAGCGGGTTACGTTGCCGAACAACTCAATCGTTAGCGGACGAGTTGTTCAGTAACTCCGTTCGGCGCCGCAGACGACGCCGCTCCCCCGGCGCCGCGCCTGCCCGCTCCCTGACACCGCAGGAGTTCGCGCATGCCCTCGCAGCCATCCCCGCCCCCGGTCCTCGACCGCCTGGACCCCCTGGAGGCGCCCGCGTTCGACCGGCGGCGCGCCTGGACCGTCACCGCGCTGATCGTCACGTTCATGATCATCAACTTCGCCGACAAGTCGGTCCTGGGGCTCGCCGCCGGGCCGATCATGCGCGAGCTGGACATCAGCCACGGGACGTACGGGCTGATCTCCAGCTCCTACTCGGTGCTCTTCAGCCTGTCCGGGCTCCTGGTGGGCTTCTTCTCGTCCCGGATCTCCAGCCGGGTGCTGCTCTTCGTGATGTGCCTGGTGTGGGGCGTCGCCCAGCTGCCGGTGCTGATCGTGGCGGCGGTGCCGGCCCTCGTCGTGGGGCGGGTGCTGCTGGGCGCCGCCGAGGGGCCGGCCACGCCGATGTCGATGCACGCCCTGTACAAGTGGTTCCCGGCGGGGCGGCGCGGACTGCCGTCCGCGCTCCAGATCAGCGGGGCCGCGCTCGGCACGCTGGTCGCGGCGCCGCTGGTGACCTGGCTGATCACATCGTTCGGCTGGCGCTCGGCGTTCGCCGCGCTCGCGGTGGTGAGCGTCGCCTGGAGCGCCGTGTGGTGGTTCCTCGGGCACGACGGCCCGTACGACCGCACGCAGCAGCGGTCCGCGGACGCGGCCCGGGCGGAGCCGGAGGCGCGGGGACGGGTGCCCTACCGGCGGCTGCTGCTGTGCGGCACGGTGATCGGCAGCGTGGCGAGCGCGTTCGGCGCCCAGTGGGCGATGACGCTCAGTCAGGCGTGGCTGCCCTCGTACCTGCAGACGGAGATGGCCATGAGCCCCGGCGCGGCGGCCTCGACGCTCAGCACCGTGTCCGGGCTGAGCTTCCTGCTGCTGCTCGCGCTGTCCCCCGCGGTCGACCGGCTGACCCGGCGCGGTGTGTCCTCGCGCTGGTCGACCGGTGTGCCGCAGGGCGTCGCGGTGCTCTGCGCGGGTACGGCGATGGCACTGATCCCGCTCGCCGCGCCGGGCGCCGGGCGGATCGCCCTGATCGCGATCGCGTTCGGCGCGCACTCGATCGCGTTCCCGCTGCACTACATGACGGCCGCGGCGGTGGCGCCGGGCGCGCAGCGGGGCGCGCTGTTCGGCATCGTGGCGGCGACGGGGACCCTGCCGGCCCTGCTCGCACCGTCCCTGACGGGGCGTTTCCTGGACTCGGCGGCGTCCTCCGGAGCGGGCTACGCGCGGTCCTTCGCGCTGGCGTCCGCGGTGATGATCGTCTGCGGTCTCGTGGCGGTCCTTCTCATCCGTCCGGCCCGGGACGCCGCACGGCTCGCCGCGTTCCGTCAGGCGGAGCCGTCGGGGGCGGGCACGTCCGGGCCCGGGAAGCCGCTGGCCCAGTAGCGGCCGCGCAGCGCCAGGTCGAGGAGCATGCGCACGGCCTCCTCGGCCGGCACGGGCGGGGCGTCCTGCTCCGCCCACCAGCGCAGCACGGCGACCTGTTCGCCGACCCAGACGCGGGCCAGAAGGTCAGCGTCGATGCGCGGCTGCACGTCGTTGCGCTCGGCGCGGGCCTTGAACTCCCGGGCGGCGTAGGCCGAGCAGGCGTCCATGAACATCTGCAGGGGCTTGCCGTCGCCCTCGCCCCGCAGCACGGCCCGGTAGGTGTCCCGCTCGTCGGTGACGTGCCGGAGCATCTCCAGGACCGGTTTGCCGGTGAAGCCGACGGCACTGTCGGCCATCACGGGTTCGAGACGCTGCGCGAGCTCGTCGAGCAGGTCCCTCGTGACCCGGGCGAACAGGTCGTCCTTGCCCTTGAAGTGGGCGTAGAAGGTGGCGCGGGCCACGTCGGCGCGCTCGGTGATGTCCTCGACGGTCAGCGCGCCGAAGCCGCGCTCCAGCACCAGCTCGACCAGTGCCCCGCCCAGCGCCCGGCGGGTGCGCCTGGTGCGCCTGTCCTCAGCCATGCCGCTTCCCTTCGCCCTGTCGGGGCCGCCCCCTGCCGGGATCGCCCCTGTCGTGGTCGCGCTCAGTCTAGAGGCTCTTGACAGTCCAGTAGTTACCGAACAATGTGTTCAGTAACGGCCTGACTGTTTGACATTCGGCAGATGCGGCCGTTCCCGCTGAACTTCCACGGAGGAGACGGTCGATGAACCTCGGCACGTACCTGACCCGCAGTGCCCGCTACTGGCCCGACGCGACCGCCCTCGTCTGCGGCGAACGCACCTGGACCTTCGCGGAGCTCGACCGCGCCACCGACCGCCTCGCGGCCGCGCTGCTCGCCCGCGGGCTGCGCCCCGGCGACGCCGTCGCCTCTCTCGCCTGGAACCGGGGCGAGCTGGTGGAGGTCGAATTCGCCCTCTACAAGGCCGGGTTGGTGCGCGCCCCGATCAACGCCCGGCTCGGCCGCACCGAGGTCGGGCACATCCTGGAGTACGCGCCCGTCCGCCTCCTCGTCTTCGACGCGGCGCATCGCGAGGACGCCCTGGCCGCGATCGAGGCGGCGGGCACCGACTGCCTGCCCGTCTCCCTCGACAGCACCTCCGGCGCCGAACTCTCCTACGCCGCGCTGCTCGACGAGGCGGCCGGGGAAGCGCCGGAGCCCGTGGACGTCGACGAGCACGACGCCTGCGTCCTCAACTTCACCTCGGGCTCGACCGGCACGCTCAAGGCAGCGGTGCAGACCTTCGGCAACCGGCTCGCCAACATGCGCAAGCTGCTCATGAACGAGGAGTCCCGGCCGCGCCGCGACTCCCGCTACCTCGCCTGCGGCCCCATCACCCACGCGACCGGCATGACCCTGCTCGCCAACGTCTTCGCGGGCTCCGCGACCCACGTCCTGCCCGCCTGGGACGCCGGGACGTTCCTGGACACCGTGGAGCGGGAGCGGATCACGACGACGTTCCTGGTGCCGGCCATGGTCAACATGGTGCTCGCCCACCCCGGCGCGGACGGGCGCGACCTGTCCAGCCTGACCAGCGTCCGCGTCGGCGGCGCCCCCATCTCCCCGCAGCGCCTCAAGGACGCCGTCGCCCTCTTCGGCCCGGTCGTCGCACAGGGCTACGGACTGGGCGAGACCACCAGCGCCGTCGCCGCGCTCAGCAGCCAGGAGATCGCCCGCGGCCTGGCCGAGGACCCGGAGCTGCTCCAGTCCTGCGGGCGTGCCGTCTACGACACCGAGCTGCGGATCGTCGACGACGCGGGCCGGGCGCTGCCGGCGCGCGAGGTCGGCGAGCTGATCGTGCGCGGCCCGGACTGCGTCCGCGCGTACTGGCGCGAACCGGAGCTGTCCGCCGAGACGTTCAGGGACGGCTGGGTGCACACCGGCGATCTCGCGTGGATGCGCGAGGACGGCTACGTGTTCCTCGTCGACCGCAAGAAGGACATGATCATCTCGGGTGGCTTCAACATCTACTGCACCGAGGTCGAGGCCGCCCTCTACGAGCACCCGGGCGTCCAGGAGGCGTGCGTCGTCGGCGTGCCGGACGAGCGGTGGGGCGAGGCCGTCAAGGCCGTCGTCGTGCCGCGGCCGGGGCACGCGCCGAGCGCCGACGAGATCGCCGACTTCTGCGCCGACCGTCTCGACCGCTTCAAGAAGCCCCGCAGCGTCGACTTCGTGGCCGCGCTCCCCCACAACCGCAACGGCAAGCTCGACCGCAAGGCCGTCCGCGAACCGTTCTGGGCCGACGCCGCCCGCCGCGTCAACTGACCCCCGAGCCGCACCCCTTGAGGAACGACCGATGACTTTCTCCCTGCGCCCCTCCTACGCGCACGACCCCGAACTGGCCGACCTGGTCGACCGTCTGCGCATCTACCTCGACGGCGAGCTCGCCGATCACGAGAAGCAGCACGGCTTCACCCACGCGTCCCGGCTGACCCGTGCCGACCTCGAACCGGTCTGGCGGCGCAGCCGCGAGCTCGGCTTCTACGGCATCCACCTGCCCGAGCGGTACGGCGGACGGAACCTCTCGCACACCGCGCTCGCCGCCCTGAAGGAGGAGGTCGGCGCGTCCGGCCGCGTCCTCGGGCACAGCGTCCTCGGCGACATGGGCGGCCCGCTGCGCGCCGGCGACATCCTGCGCCACGCCACCCCGTACCAACTGGAGCGGTACCTGCTCCCGGTCGTCCGGGGCGAGCGGGCCTGCTGCTTCTCGCTCACGGAGACCGACGCCGGGTCCGACGTGCGCGCGATGCGGACGACGGCCGTGCGGGACGGGGACGGCTACCGGCTCACCGGGCACAAGGTGTTCAGCTCGGCGGGCCCGTTCGCGGACTTCGCGATCGTCGTCGCGCGGATGGCGGGCAGCGGCGAGGCGGAGGGCGAGAAGCCGGCGTTCTCCGCGTTCCTCGTGGATCTCGACAGCCCGGGCTGCACGGTCGCGGAGGGCGCCACGCCGATGTCGGGCGAGCACATCGAGAGCGACATCGTGCTCGACGACTGCCGGGTCCCCGCCGCGAACCTGCTAGGCGAGGAGGGCCGGGGCATGCGGATCGCGCTCGGCCGCGTCACGACGAACCGCCTGCTGCACTGCCCGAACGTCATCGGCGCGACCCGCCGCGCTCTGGCCCTCACCCTGGAGCGGACCCGGACCCGCAAGGTCGCGGGCGGGCAGCCGCTGCTCGCCCTCCAGTCCGTGCAGCACAAGGTCGCCGACATGGCCACCGAGCTGTACGCGGCCCGGTCGATGACGTACGCGGCGCTCGCCGCCCTGGACCGGGGCGAGGAGGTGCGCACGGAGGCGTTCATGAGCAAGCTGTTCGTCGCCGAGTCCGCGTTCCGCATCCTCGACCAGGCCGTCCAGATCCACGGCAAGGAGGGGCTGACCCAGGGCCACGAGATCGAGTTCCTGTTCCGCAAGATCCGCATGTTCCGGGTGCTGACCGGCACATCGGAGATCCAGCGCAACGGGATCGCCCACGGCCTCGCCTTCATGGAGTGACGGGGCGCCCCAGGAGGCAGAACGGATGTCCCGCGGGGTCGGCGAACACCCGCCAGCCCCGGGCGGGTTCGCCCGCGTCGAGCAGTTCCGCGCCCAGCTCCAGGACCCTGGCCTGCGCGGCCTCCAGGTCGGGGACGTCCACGTCGAGGTGGAACTGGGCGGGGCGCTCGGGGTCCGGCCAGCGGGGCGGCCGGTGGTCCGCGACCCGCTGGAAGGCGAGCACGAGGCCGCGCTGGGTGTGCAGGGTCGCCCAGCCGTCGCCCACGGCCCAGCGCCGGTCCGGCCGGTTCACCTCGCCGCCCAGCAGTTCCGCGTAGAACCGGGACAGCACCTCGACGTCGGCGCAGTCGAGGACCACGCACTGCAGCTCTCCGATCATGGCGGCAGGGTCTCACGGGATCCGTGCCCCGCAAGGGCCGCGCCCCACTCAGCCCACCCCTGAGGCAGGACGGGCCGCGGCGGCGGAGAATCGGCCTTCCGAGACCCCTGCCGCGGAGAGGGAGGCCATGAACCGCCACCACTACCTGTGCCAAGGCTGTGCCCAGCCGCTGTTCGTGGTGGCGACCACCCAGGCCGGCAAGCCCGATCTCCGCTGGGAGATCGACCACCAGGACGAGGGCAACCGCGGCTGCTCGGTGCTGCCGCTGCTCCCCCTTCTCGGCGAGGCGACCCAGCCGGAGGCCCTCGAGTACGCGATGGACGTGCTCTCCCCGCTGCGCCGCTGACCGTCCCGGCCCGGCGGCGCCCGGCGTCCGGCCCGCCCCCGGCGCGCTCCCGGGCGCCGGAAATCACCCGCCCGCACCCCCTCCCGGTGGCGGCGCGCCCCGGGGACGAAGGGCGCACCCCCCGCGGTCGGCCCCCCCGCGGGCCGGGTGGTTGGGGGGGTCGGGGCGGGCGCGGTGGGGGGGGGGCGGGGGCCGCGGGGGGGGGGGGGGGG
>NZ_JBHYTK010000130.1:0-8616 GCF_042749255.1 Streptomyces sp. NPDC059524
TGTGGGTTTGTCGCCCCCCCCCCAAATTTTTTGGCCGCACCTTTGGGCCCCAGCTAACAGGCTGGGACCAAAGGGTCCTTTTTTGTTTTGCCGAAGCGCGCCGGTCGGCCGGCTGCGCGAGAATGACTGCGGTACCGAAGACGAGGAGTCACCGATGTCCCCCAACTCTCCCGACGAGCGACCGGAGCGCGATCAGCGCCGCCGGGACAGTGGTGACCGCGGCGGAAACCGCGGGCGGGACGACAACCGCGGTGGTGGCGGTGGCGGCTTCCGTGGACGTCGGGATGACCGGCCCTCGTACGGTGACCGTGATCGGGATCGTGGGCCGCGTCGTGACGGTGACCGCGACCGCCCGGCCTTCCGCCGTGACGATCGCCGGGACGACCGGCGCGATGACCGTCGGGACGAGCGTCCGTCGTACGGGGACCGTGGTGGTTTCCGTGGGCGGGACGACAACCGTGGTGGTGGCGGTGGCGGCTTCCGTGGACGTCGGGATGACCGGCCGTCCTACGGTGACCGTGACCGGGACCGCGGGGACCGGCCCTCGTTCCGCCGTGATGATCGGCGCGATGACCGCCGTGACGAGCGTCGGGACGAGCGTCCGTCGTACGGGGACCGTGGTGGTTTCCGTGGGCGGGACGACAACCGTGGTGGTGGCGGGTTCCGCGATCGTCGGGACGACCGGGCGCCGCGTTCGTACGGTGACCGCGACCGTGACCGGGATCGTGGGCCGCGTCGTGACGGTGACCGCGACCGGCCGCCGTTCCGCCGTGACGACCGGCGCGATGACCGCCGTGATGACCGTCGGGACGAGCGTCCGTCGTACGGGGACCGTGGTGGTTTCCGTGGGCGGGACGACAACCGTGGGCGTGGGCCGCGTCGGGACGACCGGGGCGGGCGTCCCGGTGGGTTCCGTGGGCGCGACGACCGGCGTGACGACCGTCGGGACGACCGGCGTGGCGGCGGCGGTGGACGGTTCCGTGACGAGCGGGACCGCGACCGGGAGCCGATCAAGCGGCTGCCGATCCCCGAGGACGTCACCGGGCACGAGATCGACAAGGACGTGCAGCAGGAGCTCCAGTCCTTGCCGAAGGGGCTCGCGGAGGACGTCGCCAAGAACCTGGTGATGGTCGCCCGGCTCATCGACGAGGACCCCGAGGGTGCCTACGGCTACTCCAAGGTCGCGCTGCGGCTCGCCTCGCGCGTCGCCGCCGTCCGTGAGGCCGCCGGTTTCGCCGCGTACGCGAACCAGAAGTACAGCGAGGCGCTGGCCGAGTTCCGTGCCGCGCGTCGGATGACCGGCAACATCGAGCTGTGGCCCGTCATGGCCGACTGCGAGCGTGGGCTCGGGCGGCCGGAGAAGGCGCTCGACATGGCCGGTGCGCCCGAGGTGCAGAAGCTCGACAAGGCCGGACAGGTCGAGATGCGGCTCGTCGCGGCCGGTGCGCGCCGTGACATGGGGCAGCTGGACGCGGCCATCGTGACGCTGCAGAGCCCCGAGCTGGCCTCGAACTCCGTACAGCCGTGGACCGCGCGGCTGCGCTACGCGTACGCCGACGCGCTGCTGGCCGTCGGGCGTGAGGGCGAGGCGCGCGAGTGGTTCGCCAAGGCCGTCGAGGCCGACAAGGACGGCAGCACGGACGCCTCCGACCGGCTGGCGGAGATGGACGGTGTCGACTTCGTGGACGCGTTCGACGACAGCGAGGACGACGGTGCCGAGGCGGCGGAGCCGGCGCGTGCGGACGACGAGCACGGCGACAGCGGCGACAGTGCTGACGGTGAGGACGACCGGGACGTGAAGTAGGTCGCGCAGTAGGTAGGCCTCGGCCTGGGCGGGCGGGTTCCCTTCGGGGAGCCCGCCCGTTCGGCGTTTCCGGCTGGTGCTCAGTCCGTGAGGTCGGTCAGAGTGCGCAGGACCAGGCCCGTGGCCGGCTTCGGGCCGAAGGACGTGGACTTGCGGGGCATGGTGACGCCCTGCCGGGCCAGTTCCCGTACGACTTCCTCGCGGACGGGGTGCATGAGGACGGCCGTGCCGCCGTCGCGGCGGGCCTTGGCGACCGTCGCCGCCGTGTCGTGGATGTACGAGATCTCGGCGGGGGAGTCCTCGCGGATGTGCCAGACGTGGCCGAGGAGCGTCGAGTGGAGCACGGTCGCGTCCAGGGTGCGCCAGGCCTGCGGGCGGTTCGCCGGGACCGTGCGGTCCAGGAGCGCGGGGTCCGGCCGGTCGAGCAGGTGGTACGTGTCCTCGGGGCCGCCGGCGAGCAGGAACGCGTTGCCCGCCGACGCGGCCTCGGCCAGTTCCTCCATCGCGTGGGTGAGGGGGCCCGGGATCTCGCGGACGCGGAAGTGGGTGCGGGCCGCCGCCAGGGCCTCGTCGAGCGGGAGCCGGTTCAGGAGGCGGTGGATGGCGCGGACGCGCAGCGGGTAGCGGGCCGTGTCGACGAGGAGGACCAGACCGTAGTCCCACGGGGTGGGGCCGGAGTGCTCGGAGCGGAGCCGGAGATAGGTCGCCCAGCGGTGGTGGCCGTCGGCGATCAGGGCCTGGTGGGTGGCGAGATCGGCTTGGATTCGCTGCTGTTCGGCCGGGTCGGTGATCGCCCAGAGGCGGTGCGCGAAGCCGTCCTCGGTGGTGGTGGCCAGGAGCGGGGCGCCCTGGACGGTGCGCTCGATGACGGCCGTCGCGCCGGTCGCCCGGCCGTTGCCCCGGTAGGTCAGGAGCAGCGGTTCGAGGTTCGCTGCGGCGGTGCGCATCAGGCCCGCGCGCTCCTCGACGACGTGCGGCATGACGTCCTCGTGGGGCAGGACGACGCCCTCGGACGGCTCGGACAGGCGCAGGGCGCCGATCAGGCCGCGCTGGAGGAGGTCCCCGCCGCGCTGCTCGTAGACGTAGAGCGCCGGTTCGGCGTCGGGGGCGAGGACGCCCTCGGCGAGCCAGCGGCGCAGGGTGGCGGCCGCCTGGTCGTTGCGGGACTGCGGGCCGGCCGCGGGGCCCGCCTGCGGCAGGATCAGGCGGACGATGTTGTGCGGGTCCGCGCTCTGGAGCTCCAGCAGGCCGTCGGGGCGGACCACGACGTCGTACGGGGGTGAGGTCACGGCGGCGAGGCTGCCTACCCGTTCCGGGACGTACCGCACTCCGCGGAAGGGGATCAGGTCGAGGCCGCCGTCACCTGCAGTGTTCATCCGTGCATCGTACGAGTGTCAGAGGCGTGGGGGATGATCGGGGGAGTGAGTTCGAGCGAGGAGCGATACGGGATGAGCCAGAGTGCGAGCGGGGCGGCCGAGGGCGTTTTCCGGGGGCGGCCCGCGGGCAGCGCGCGGGCGTTGAGCGAGGCGTACGACACGGCGCTGCTCGATCTCGACGGGGTGGTGTACGCGGGGGGCCAGGCGATCGCGCACGCCGTGGAGTCGCTGGCGGTGGCACGGTCCGGGGGGATGGCGCTGGCGTACGTGACGAACAACGCGCTGCGTACGCCCGGGGCGGTCGCCGAGCATCTGACGGAGCTCGGGATCCCGACGGGGGCGGACGATGTGATCACGTCGGCGCAGGCGGTGGCGCGGCTCATCAGTGAGCAGGTGCCGGCCGGGTCGCGGATCCTCGTGATCGGCGGGGAGGGGCTGCGGGTCGCGCTGCGCGAGCGGGGGCTCGTGCCGGTCGACTCGGCGGACGAGGACCCTGCGGCGGTGGTGCAGGGGTACGGGGGGCCGGAGCTGGCCTGGGGGCGGTTCGCCGAGGCCTGTTACGCGATCGCGCGCGGAGTGCCGTGGTACGCGTCGAACACGGACCTGACGATTCCGAGCGCGCGGGGCATCGCGCCGGGGAACGGGGCGGCGGTCGAGGTCGTGCGGATCGCGACGGGGGCGGAGCCTCAGGTCGCGGGGAAGCCGTTGCCGCCGATGCACCGGGAGACGATCCTGCGGACCGGGGCGCGGATGCCGCTCGTGGTGGGGGACCGGCTCGACACGGACATCGAGGGGGCGTTCAACGGGGGTGTGGACTCGTTGCTGGTGCTGACCGGGGTGACGGACGGTGCGGGGTTGCTGGCCGCGCCGCCTCGGCACCGGCCCACGTATGTGGACGTGGATCTGCGGGGGATGCTGACCGGGCAGCCGGAGGTCGTCGCGTCGGGGGACGGGTTCTCCTGTGGCGGGTGGACCGCGGTGGCGGGGGAGCGGGAGTTGGAGCTGAGCGGGGAGGGTTCGGCGATCGACGGGTTGAGAGCGCTCTGTGGGGCGGCCTGGAGTGCGGGCGGCGACGGGGAGTGCGGGCTGGACTCGGGGAAGGCGCTGGCCCGGGCCGGACTCGGGTGACGGTCGGGCCGCGCACCTCCAGAACCTCCGGGTGGCAGGGTAGGCTAACCTAACCTTCGTGTTGGTTGACAGTCCTTCAGGAAGCCGTGCGGGGGTCGTTGCCGCCCCCGTGCCGCCGCGCCCAGGGCGCCGTACCGCGATCCGTACGGCCGGGCTGCTCGTGTCGCTGGTCGTGCTGGCCGCCGTGCTCGTGGCCAGCATCGCGATCGGGGCCAAGCCGCTCTCGGTCGAGCAGGTCTGGCACGGGCTGTTCCAGGACACCGGGCGGTACGCCGATGTCGTCGTCGGGGAGCGGATCTCGCGCACGCTGCTCGGGCTGCTCGCCGGGGCCGCGCTCGGGCTCGCGGGCGCGGTGCTGCAGGCACTGACCCGTAACCCGCTCGCCGACCCCGGCATTCTCGGCATCAACATGGGCGCGTCCGCCGCAGTCGTCACCGCCATCAGCTTCTTCGGTGTGACCTCGCTGAGCGGCTACGTCTGGTTCGCCTTCGTGGGAGCCGCCGCCGTCGGCGCCCTCGTCTACGTGCTCGGCGGCACCCGCAACGCGACACCCGTACGGCTCGCGCTCGCCGGCACCGCCGTCACCGCCGCGCTCTCCGGCTACCTCTACGCCGTGATGATCAGCGACGACATGGCGCTCAACCGGATGCGGTTCTGGCAGGTCGGCTCGCTGGCCACCGCCACCATGGGGACCGTCCGGCAGGTCCTGCCGTTCATCGTCGTCGGCATCGTCGTCGCGCTCGCCCTGGCCAGGCCGCTCAACGCCATGGCCATGGGCGACGACACCGCCCGCGCGCTCGGCGCCCGCCTCGGCCGCACCCGCGCCCTGAGCATGGGCGCCGCGACCCTGCTGTGCGGGGCCGCCACCGCCGCCTGCGGGCCCATCGTCTTCGTCGGCCTGATGGTGCCGCACATCGTGCGCTCGTTCACCGGCCCCGACATGCGCTGGATCCTGCCCTACGCGGCGCTCCTGTCTCCGGTGCTGCTGCTCGGCGCCGACGTCGTCGGCCGGATCGTCGCGCGCCCCGCCGAGCTCCAGGTCGGCATCGTCACCGCCGTGCTCGGCGCGCCCGTGTTCATCCTCCTCGTACGACGCCGGAAGTTGGCCCAGCTGTGAAGGCGACAGAAGCGAAGCGTCCCGGGACGCGTGCGATACGGACCCCGGGCGGGCTCTCCGTCCGCGTCGGCCTGCGGTCCACCGTCGTCGTGGTGCTGCTCGTGGTGGCCGCGCTCGCCGCGGCCGTCGTGCTCATCGGCACCGGCGACTTCGCGATCCCGGCCGGCGACGTGCTGCGGACGCTGGCCGGACAGGGTGACCCGGGGCAGGAGTTCATCATCAACGACCTGCGGTTGCCGCGGGTCCTCGTCGGCCTGCTGGTCGGCGGCGCGCTCGGCCTGTCCGGAGCGCTGTTCCAGTCCATCTCGCGCAACCCGCTGGGCAGCCCCGACGTGCTCGGGCTCGGGCAGGGCTCGACCGCAGGCGCCCTCGTGATGATCGTCGTCTTCGGCGGGAGCGCCACCCAGGTCGCGTTCGGCGCGCTGGTCGGCGGACTCGTCACCGGCGCCGCCATCTACGTACTGGCGTGGAAGCGGGGCGTGCACGGGTACCGGCTCGTGCTCGTCGGCATCGGCGTCTCCGCGTTCGTCACCGCCGTCAACGGCTATCTGCTCACGAAGGCCGACTTCGTCGACGCGGCCCGCGCCACCGTCTGGATGACCGGCTCGCTCAACGGGCGCGACTGGGCGCAGGTCTGGCCGCTGCTCGCGCTGTTCGCCGTCCTCGTGCCGCTCGTCGCCGTGTACGCGCGGCCGCTGCGGATGCTGGAGATGGGCGACGACGCGGCCGGCGCGCTCGGCATCCGCGTCGAGCGGACCCGGCTCGTCCTGCTCGTCGCCTCCGTCTTCCTCACCGCGGCCGCCACCGCCGCCGCCGGCCCCGTCGTCTTCGTGGCGCTCACCGCCCCGCAGATCGCCCGCCGGCTGACCCGCTCGCCCGGACCGAACCTGATGGCCGCCACCTGGCTCGGCGCCACCCTGCTGATCGTCGCCGACCTGGCCTCGCAGCGGGCCTTCGGCGCCGACCAGCTGCCCGTCGGCGTGGTCACCGGTGTCGTGGGCGGCGGCTATCTGCTGTGGCTGCTGGTCACCGAGCGCAAGGCGGGCCGGATATGAGCGACGCGACCGCGCGCGGCCCCCGTACGAATCGAAGGAGCACCTCTGTGAACAGGCTGTCCGCCGACGCCGTGACCCTCGGCTACGACCAGCGGGTCATCGCCGAGCAGCTGTCCGTCGAGATACCCGACCACTCCTTCACGGTGATCGTGGGCCCCAACGCCTGCGGCAAGTCCACCCTGCTGCGCGCCCTGTCCCGGATGCTGAAGCCGAGCGCCGGCCGGGTGCTGCTCGACGGCCAGGTCATCCAGTCGATGCCCGCCAAGAAGGTCGCCAAGACGCTCGGGCTGCTGCCCCAGTCGTCCGTGGCGCCCGACGGCATCACCGTCGGCGACCTCGTCGCCCGCGGCCGCTACCCGCACCAGGGCCTGCTGCGCCAGTGGTCGGCGGAGGACGAGCGGGTCGTCCGCGAGTCCATGGAGTCCACGGGCGTCGCCGAGCTCGCCGACCGGTACGTCGACGAACTGTCCGGCGGTCAGCGCCAGCGCGTGTGGATCGCCATGGCGCTCGCCCAGCAGACCCCGCTGCTGCTGCTCGACGAGCCGACCACCTACCTCGACATCCAGCACCAGATCGACGTCCTCGACCTGTGCGCCGAGCTGCACGAGGAACAGGGCCGCACGCTCGTCGCCGTCCTGCACGACCTGAACCACGCCGCCCGGTACGCGACGCACCTCATCGCGCTGCGCGGGGGCGAGGTGATCGCCGAGGGGGCGCCGAAGGAGATCGTCACGGCCGAGCTCGTGGAGCGGCTCTTCGGGATGAAGTGCCAGGTCATCGATGATCCGGAGACCGGTACGCCGCTGGTGGTGCCCGCCGCGCGCAAGGCGCGCAAGCAGGTGGCTACAGCAGCGTCCTGAGGCGCAGCAGATCGCGGAACGAGGCCTCCAGGCGGACCCGGCCGGAGGCCCACGCCTTCGCGAAGTTCAGCTCGCCGTCCACCATCGCCACCAGGTCGTCGCCCGACATCGCGAGGCGGATCTGCGCCTTCTCCGCGGGCGGTCCGGGGCGGGTGTCGAGCACCACGATCCGGCCGTCCTGGAGTCGGCCGGAAAACGTCACGTCCAGGTCGGTGATGCGGCAGCTCAGCGAGCGGTCGAGCGCGGCAGCCGCCCGCACGTCGCCGTCGGCGCGCGTCATGCTCTCGGAGAGTTTTTCGAGTGCGGCGCGGCACTCCTCGATCGTGGCCATCGCGATCGACGGTACACCGGGGCTTCGCGGTAGCGTCGGGGCATGAGCGAGACCCCCGCCGAAGCCCCCGCCGCGGCCGCGGCCGAAGTCCCGGCCGAAGCCCAGGCCGCCGGACCGGAGCCGTCGTACGAGCCCGCGGCCCCCGCCCCGCTCGGCATCGGGCGCACCCCGACCGGGCACGCCGAGGTGGACGCCCAGCTGGACCGGCTCGCCGACGTGGACCACCTCGCGGCCGACGGGCACGCCGAGGTGTACGAGGATGTACACCAGGGCCTGCGCTCCGCGCTCACCGCGCTCGACGCACGCCCCGTACCGTCCCCGCACTCCCACCCGTCTCCCGACCACCGCCCCTGAACGAGGCCCGATGGGCCACCCCCTGATTGGAGCTGAACCGACCGTGGCAGGTGTGGCACGTCGCCGCCTCGACGCCGAACTCGTCCGCCGCAAGCTGGCCCGCTCGCGCGAGCACGCCAGCCAGCTGATCGCCGCGGGGCGGGTCACCGTCGGCAAGACCGTCGCGACCAAGCCCGCGACCCAGGTGGAGACGGCCGCCGCGATCGTCGTCGCCCAGGACGACGGCGACCCCGAGTACGTCTCGCGCGGCGGGCACAAGCTCGCGGGCGCCTTCGCCGCGTTCGTCCCGCAGGGGCTCGTCGTCGAGGGGCGCCGGGCGCTGGACGCGGGCGCGTCCACCGGCGGTTTCACCGACGTGCTGCTGCGCGCCGGCGCCGCCCACGTCGTCGCCGTCGACGTCGGGTACGGGCAGCTCGCCTGGTCCCTGCAGAGCGACGAGCGCGTCACCGTCAAGGACCGTACGAACGTACGCGAGTTGACGCTGGAGACCATCGACGAGGTACCCCTGGGCCACGTGGGCGGCGAGCGTTGGTTAAAGCCCCGGGGGCGCGTGCTGGGCGGGCGCCTACGCTGGGCCGCGCCGGTGGCCGC
>NZ_JBHYTK010000130.1:8626-23568 GCF_042749255.1 Streptomyces sp. NPDC059524
CGGCCCCGCCCCGGGGCCCCCCCCCGCCCCCCGGCGCGCCCCCGAAACCGCCCGACCCACCCGCCGGGGTTTGCCGCCGGCCCCCACTCGCCGGGCCCCGGGTCCCCCCCCCCCTCGGCGACCTGTCGTTCATCCCGCTCGGCCTCGTGCTGCCCGCGCTCGTACGCTGCGCCGCGCCGGACGCCGACCTCGTGCTCATGGTCAAGCCGCAGTTCGAGGTGGGCAAGGAGCGGCTCGGCAGCGGCGGCGTCGTACGCAGCACGGAGCTGCGCGCCGACGCTGTGAAGGGCGTCGCCGGTCAGGCCTGGAAGCTGGGGCTCGGCGTGCGTGGCGTGACTGCGAGCCCGCTGCCCGGCCCGTCCGGGAACGTCGAGTACTTTCTGTGGCTGCGTGCCGGGGCGCCCGAACTGGACCCGGCCGACGTTGACCGTGCAGTGGCGGAGGGGCCGCGTTGACACAGACCCGAGCTCGTACTGTTTTCCTGCTCGCGCACACCGGACGGCCCGCGGCCATCCGCAGCGCGGAACTCGTGGTGCAGGGGCTGCTGCGCAGCGGCCTCGGCGTACGGGTCCTGGAGGCGGAGGCGGCCGATCTGCCGCTGCCGCCCGAGGTGGAGCTGGTGAAGGAGGCCACGCCGTCCTGCCTCGACGCGTGCGAGCTGCTCATCGTCCTCGGCGGTGACGGGACGCTGCTGCGCGGCGCCGAGTTCGCGCGGGCGTCCGGGGTGCCGATGCTCGGGGTGAACCTGGGGCGCGTCGGCTTCCTCGCCGAGGCCGAGCGCGACGACCTGGACAAGGTCGTCGACCGGGTCGTCACCCGGGAGTACGAGGTCGAGGAGCGCATGACGATCGACGTCGAGGTGCACCGCAACGGGGACGTCGTGCACCGGGACTGGGCGCTCAACGAGGCCGCCGTGCAGAAGATCGAGCCCGAGCGGATGCTCGAGGTCGTCCTCGAGATCGACGGCCGGCCCGTGACGGGGTTCGGCTGCGACGGCATCGTGTGCGCGACGCCGACCGGTTCGACCGCGTACGCGTTCTCGGCGGGCGGGCCCGTGGTGTGGCCCGAGGTCGAGGCGCTGCTGATGGTGCCGATCAGCGCGCACGCCCTGTTCGCCAAGCCGCTGATCACGTCGCCGGACTCGGTGCTCGCGGTCGAGGTGCAGCAGCACACGCCGCACGGGGTGCTGTGGTGCGACGGGCGGCGGACCCTCGAACTGCCCGCGGGCGCGCGGGTCGAGGTGCGGCGGGGAGCCGTGCCGGTGCGGCTCGCGCGGCTGCACCACGCGGTGTTCACGGACCGCCTCGTCGCCAAGTTCGCGCTGCCGGTGGCGGGCTGGCGCGGGGCGCCCCACTAGCCCTCAGCCGGGCGCGTCCCCATCCGGGCGCATCCCCAGCCGGGCGCCCGCCCGGCCCCGCCCCCGGCTCAGCCCCGCACGGCGTCGATCGCCCGGCCCCGTACCGCCACGCCCACCGGCACCCCCGTCGACGTCGCCGTGAGGGCCACCGTGGCCAGGGCGATCGCCGCCGCCACCGCCCACGGGACGTACGGGAGCGGGGAGCCGAAGGTCGTCGTCAGGATGGGGGCGAGGGTGGCCAGGGCGATGGCCGTGCCCAGGAGGAGGGCCGTCGCCGTCACCACCAGCGCCTCCCAGAAGGCCATCGCGTGGAGCTGGCGGCGCTGCGAGCCGACCACGCGGAGCAGGGCCAGGTCACGGCGCCGCTCCAGGGAGATCATGGCCAGAGTGTTGGCGGAGGCGATGGCGGCGAAGCACGCATAGAGGCCCGTGCCCATGGCGTCGAGCCACACCTCCCCGGGGCTGCCGGCGGAGCCCGTGACGTGGTGGGCCGTGGTGCGCAGCGCGATCTTCGTGAGGCCGAACCCGACGACGAGCACCAGCGGGACGACGGCGGCGGCGAAGCGGCGCGGCTGCGCGCGGACGTTCAGCACCGCCAGACGCGCGCTCGGCCCGAAGCGGCCGACGGACGCCGAGACCGCCCAGGCCACCGGGCCGATGAGCCGCGGCCCGAGCAGTCCCGCCCCCACGCAGAAGAGGATCAGGACCAGGAAGGCGCCCGCGTTCGCGTCCTGCGGTGCCTGCTTCGACAGAAGGACGGAGAGGGCGGCCGCGCCCGCGATGGCGAGGACCCCCAGCGGCGCCCGCAGCGGGCCGAGGCCGGGGCGGCCCGTCGCCGCCTCCGAGAGGGCCCTGGCCGGGCGCAGGCGGGAGAAGCGGAGCGAGCACAGGAACGCGGCGAGCGTGGAGGTGACCACCGCCACCGCCAGGCAGACCGGGAGGGCGAGCCAGGAGAAGCGGTAGGGGACCGACGCCGGGATCAGACCGTGGTCGACCATGCCGTGGAACCAGAACGGGGCCAGCAGCCCGCCGCCCAGCGCGCACCCGGCCGACGCCGCCGGCACCGCCGCGGCCAGCGCCTGGAGCACCACCGCCCGGCGCACCTGGCCCGGACGGGCCCCGATCGCGCGGACCAGGGCCAGCTCGCGGTGCTGCTGCGTCACCGCCGTCCCCATCGTCGCCGCGACCACGAAGATCGACATATAGACAGAACCGATCAGAAGGACCGCGGCGATGTCACCGACGCCGTTCGCCGTGAGGATGCGGCGGTCCGCCGCGGAGACGCCGGACGCGCTCGTGGCCGTGAGGACCGTCGTCGAGGAGCTCACGACCGCCGCCGCGAAGAGCGCGGCCACCGCCGTGCCCACGAACGCCGGACGGTGGGCCCTCAGGGCGGCGCGCGCCAGTCTCGTACTGATCACGGGACCAGCGTGGGCCCTCGGCCCGGGGCGGCGCCATGGTGCGGCCCCGAGGGAGGGAACGGGGGACAACCCCACCGCCCCGGCCCCGCGCACGGGCACTCGCACGGGTGACAGGGCTCCCGCGCCACCTGCTGGTTCGGGCCCGTGAGCGAGGGCCCGTCGCACAGGTGGCCCCCGACCTCGTAAGGTCGTGTCCGTGTTGGAGGAGATGCGGATACGGTCGCTGGGAGTCATCGACGACGCGGTGGTGGAGCTTTCGCCCGGATTCACCGCGGTGACCGGTGAGACCGGAGCGGGCAAGACCATGGTCGTCACGAGCCTCGGGCTGCTGCTCGGCGGCCGCGCCGACCCTGCGCTCGTGCGGATCGGTGCCAAGAACGCGGTGGTGGAGGGGCGCGTCGCCGTCCCCGCCGGTTCGGCCGCGCTGGCCCGCGCCGAGGAGGCCGGGGCCGAGCTCGACGACGGGGTGCTCCTGCTCAGCCGGACCGTCTCGGCGGAGGGACGCTCGCGGGCGCACCTGGGCGGCCGGTCCGTCCCGGTGGGCGTGCTCGGCGAACTCGCCGACGAACTCGTCGCGGTGCACGGCCAGACCGACCAGCAGGGACTGCTCAAGCTCGGGCGGCAGCGCCAGGCGCTCGACCGGTACGCCGGGGACGCCGTCGCGGGCCCGCTCGCCGAGTACCGGGGCGTCTACAAGCGGCTCAAGAAGGTCAGCGCCGAGCTCGACGAGATCACCACCCGCGCCCGCGAGCGGGCCCAGGAGGCCGATCTGCTGCGCTTCGGGCTCGACGAGATCGCCGCCGTGGAACCGCGCGCGGGCGAGGACGTCGAGCTGGCCGAGGAGGCCTCCCGGCTCGGCCACGCCGAAGGACTCGCCTCCGCCGCCGCGGCCGCGCACGCCGCGCTGGCCGGCAACCCCGAGGACCCCGAGGGCGTCGACGCGCAGACCCTGGTCGGCGGCGCGCACCGGGCCCTGGAGGCCGTCCGCTCCCACGACCCGGCGCTCGGCGCGCTCGCCGAGCGGATCGGCGAGGTGCAGATCCTGCTCACCGACGTCGCAGCCGAACTCGCCGGGTACGCCGACGACCTGGACGCCGACCCGCTGCGCCTCGCGGCCGTCGAGGAGCGGCGCGCCGCGCTCACCCAGCTGACCCGCAAGTACGGCGAGGACGTCGCGGGCGTCCTCGCGTGGGCCGAGTCGAGCGCCGCCCGGCTGCTCGAACTCGACGGGGACGACGAGCGCATCGGTGAACTCACCGCCGAACGCGCCTCGCTACGCGGCGAACTCGGCGATCTGGCCCAGGAGCTGACCCGGGCCCGCGCCGAGGCCGCGTCCCGGTTCGCCGACGCCGTCACCGAGGAGCTCGCCTCGCTCGCGATGCCGCACGCCCGGGTCTCCTTCGACATCCGGCAGACCGACACCGACGGCCCCGACGGCGTCGAGGTCGACGGGCGCACCGTCGTGTGCGGACCCACCGGTGTCGACGAGGTCGAGCTGCTGCTCGCCCCGCACCCCGGGGCCCCGCCCCGGCCCATCGCGAAGGGCGCGTCCGGCGGTGAGCTGTCGCGCGTGATGCTCGCCGTCGAGGTCGTCTTCGCGGGCACCGACCCCGTGCCCACGTACCTCTTCGACGAGGTCGACGCGGGCGTCGGCGGCAAGGCGGCAGTCGAGATCGGCCGCAGGCTCGCCAAGCTCGCCCGGACCGCCCAGGTGGTCGTGGTCACGCACCTGCCGCAGGTCGCGGCGTTCGCCGACCGGCAGCTCCTCGTGGAGAAGACGAACGACGGATCGGTGACCCGGTCCGGCGTCACCGTCCTCGAAGGGGAGGACCGGGTACGGGAGTTGTCGCGGATGCTCGCCGGGCAGGAGGACTCCCAGACGGCGCGCGCCCACGCCGAGGAACTCCTCGAAGCGGCCCGGGCGGACGCCTGAGCCCGACGCGGGCGGCAGGCCCCGGGGTGACCGGATGACCGAGTTCAGCCGGAGCCTGCGGGCCGCCGCCCTCGCCGCCGGTGTCACCCGCGCCGCCGCCACCGCCCTGCGCCGCACCCGCGCGGGCGCCGCCCTGGAGCGCGAGAACCACGCGGGCCGCACCGTCGACCTGTGCGCGGGCCCCGCCACGGCCGCGGGGATCGCCGCCGGTGTCCTCGCCGGGCCGCCCGGCACCCGCGCCGCCGCACTCGTCGCCGTCCTCGCGGCCGGCGCCTGCGGGGGCTACGACGACGTGGCGGGGGCGGACGACCCGCGGCGCGGATTCCGCGCCCACCTCGGCGCGCTCCGCGAAGGCGAACTCACCAGCGGCGCCGTCAAGTTGTTCGGGATCTCGGCCGCGGGACTGGTCGCGGGCGCCCTCCTCAAGGAGCGGACCGTGGACCGGGTGCTCGCCGGAGTCGTCGTCGCCGGCACCGCGCACCTCCTCAACCTCGTCGACGTACGCCCCGGACGCGCCGCCCAGGCGGCCCTCGTGCTCGGCGCCCCCGGCCTGCTCCGCGGACCGCTCGCCGCCGCGCCGATGGCCGCGGCGGCGGCCGTGCTCCCCGACGACCTCGCCGAACGCGGCATGCTCGGCGACTGCGGCGCCCACGCGCTGGGTGCCGCGCTCGGTGTGGCCGTCGTCGCCGGAAACGGCCGGGCCGGACTGGTCGCGCACGCCGCCGGACTCGTCGCCGCGACCGTCCGCGGGGACCGGATCAGCGACTTCGTACGGGACACGGCCCGGTAGACCGACTCACCCGTGCGGGTGGTCCGGTGCGCCGTGTTGCCCACGTCGTCGCGGTAGGGGACCGTGACCCGTGCCGCAACGTCCGTACGGACTGGCATCCTTGGGCCCGAGCCCCGGCCGTCCCCGGCGTGCGCACCCCGACCGAACCGTCCCGAGCGGGCCCGGAACGCCCCCGGACCGCCCCCGGACCGAGAAGAATCGAACCGAACCGATCCGACCCGAACCCGTCCGCCCCGAACCGATCCGAACCGACCAGGAGCCCGGCCGCGTGAGCCACGTGAGCAGCCACCCCGCGCACGGCCCTTCCTCCCTGCGCACCGTGCAGGTGCTGGGTGGCGGCAGCGCGGGCAGCAGCGCCCATGTCCGGTCGCTGACGGCGGGACTGGTCGCCCGCGGGCTGCGCGTCACGGTCTGCGCCCCGGCCGAGACCGAGCACGCGTACGGGTTCGGCGCGGTCGGCGCGCACCATCTGCCGGTGCCCCGCAGCAGCGACCCGGCCGCCGTCGCCGCACTCCGCGTCGCCTGCGCCGACGCCGACCTCGTGCACGCCCACGGGCTGAACGCCGCCCTGCGCGCCTCGCTCGCCCTCAGCGGCCGCCGCGTCCCGCTCGTCGTCACCTGGCACACCCGGCCGCACGCCGAGGGCGCCCGCGCCCGGCTGCTCAAGGTCCTCGAACGGCGGGTGGCCCGCGCCGCGTCCGTCGTGCTCGGCACCTCCTCCGAACTCGTCGACCGGGCCCGGGCGCGCGGCGCCCGGGACGCCCGGCTCGCCGCGATCTCCTTCCCGCCGCCGCCCCGGCCCGCCGACGGCGAGGAGGACGACGCCGAGCGCGCCAGGCTCAAGACCCGGGCCGAACTCGGCGCGGTGGACCGCCCGTTGCTCATGGCCGTCGGCAGCCTGCGCCGCGAGCGCGGCCACGACCTGCTGCTCGACGCGGCCCACGCCTGGCTCGACCTCGACCCCCTGCCGCTGCTCGTCATCGCGGGCGAGGGGCCGGGGCGGGCGGCGCTGCAACGGCGCATCGAGCGGGAAGGGCTGCCGGTGCGGCTCGTCGGGCGCCGCGACGACGTGGCCGAACTGCTGACGGCCGCCGATGTCGCGCTGCTGCCCGGCAGCCCGGAGTCCCGCCCGCTGCTCGCGCAGGAGGCCCTCCACTCCCGGGTCCCGCTCGTCGCGGCCCGCGCCGGCGGCGTCCCCGAACTCGTCGGCGAAGCCGCCGAGTTGGTGCCGCCCGGTGACGCGCCCGCACTCGCCCGCGCCGTCGTCCGGCTGCTGGGCGACCCCGGGCGCCGGGCCGAACTGCGGGACCTCGGCACCGCGCAGGCCGCCTCGTGGCCGTCCGAGGATGCCACCGTCGCCCAAGTGCTCAGCGTCTACGACGAGTTGACCGGGCGCTCCGGGAGCGGGGGCTGAGCGGTCAGGGGGTGAGGTGCCGGCGGGCGCGCAGGGCCAGGCTCAGGGCGAGCACCGTCTGCGGGTCGTCCAGGTCCGTGCCGAGCAGCTCCCCGATGCGGGCCAGCCGGTTGTAGAGCGTCTGCCGGTTCAGGTGCAGCTCGCGCGCCGTCTCCGCCTTGCGCCCCGCGTGCGCCAGATAGGTCTGCAGCGTGGGCAGCAGCGGTGGCTTCGCCCGCCGGTCGTGCTCCTGCAGCGGCCCGATCGCCCGCTCGACGAACGCCGCCAGGTCCCGGTGGTCCCGCAGCCGCCACAGCAGCAGGTCGATGTCCAGGCGCCGCGCGTCGTACCAGGGCCGGTCGTCCAGGCCCTGCGCGGCCGTCGCCGTCTCCGCCGCGTGCCGCAGCCCCGCGGCCGCCGCCGCCCAGCCGCCCGCGCCGCCGACCACCACGACAGGCGGCTGCGTGCCCGCCCGCAGCATCCCGGCCCGCTCCACCCCGGCCCGCAGCGCCGCCGCGACCCGGTCCGCGACCGCCGTGCGCTCCGACTCCGACCGCAGCCCGAGCAGCAGCGGCACCCATCCCTCGACCGGCCGCACACCGAGCAGCACCGGCACCCCGACCGAGGCCAGCTCCTCCGACACGGCCCGCGCGAGCACCGCCCAGCCGCCCCCGGGGGACAGGCCCACCGAACCCACCGACGCCTCCGGCAGCCGCATCACCACGGGCAGCAGCGGGCCCTGCCCGGCCGGCTTGAAGCCGAGGACGCGGGCCTGCGCCGGGGCGTCCTCCGGCGTGATCCGGCCCTCCGCGAGATCCGTGAGGAAGTCACCGCGTCCCCGCGCCGCCAGCTCCTCCTCCTGCCGCGCCTGCATCAGAACCACGGCCAGCGAGCCCGCCGCCCGCTCGGCGGCGATCCGGTGCACCGGGGCGAGCGCCCCCGCGACCGGCAGCAGCACCAGCCGGGCCCGCACCGAACCGGCGCCCGGCCCGCCGCCCGGCACGTCCACCAGGACGGCACCGGCGGGCGGCGCCTCCTTGTGCGCGCCCCGCATGCCCTCCCACACCTGCAGCGGATCGGCGACGTCGTCCGTCACCCCGGCCGCGTACAGGAGCTGTCCGTCCACGGTCTCCAGGAACACCGGGTTCCGGGAGAAGCCGGCGAGGATCCGCAGGACCTGGGGCACCCCGCCGCCGCCGAGCAGCGCCTCGGTGCAGCGCCGGTGCACCTCCTCGGCGCGCTGGAGCAGCGCGTAGTGCCCGTTGACGATCTCGGTGTGGATCTCCTCCGTGACGGTCACGAACGGCACCTCGCGGTGCAGCTGCACCAGCGGCAGACCCGCCGCGCGCGCCGTCTCCACGAGCGCGGCGGGCAGCCGCACGAAGCGCTGGCCCAGCTCGATGACGAGCGCCGCGATGCCGCGCTCGGCCAGCTTGCGGACGAAGGCGCGCTGCTCGGCGGGCCGGGTGCCGATGCCGAAGCCCGTGGTCAGGAGCAGCTCGCCGCCCTTGAGCAGGGACGCGATGTTCGGCACCTCGCCCGCGTGCACCCAGCGCACGGGCCGCTGCAGGCGCTCGGCGCCCGCGATCACCTCGGGGAGGCCGCCCCGCAGGCCGGGCAGTTCCAGCGCACGCTGCACCGTGACGCCGGCGCTCTGGCTGTCGAATCCGCTGTCCATGCAGCGGACGCTACCTGCGCGAATGCCGTGAGCACACCTCCCGGTGACGTACGGGGCGGGGGAGCGGGGTCCGGCCGGCTCAGGCCGGCTTGATGTTGTGGTTGAAGCGGAACACGTTGTCCGGGTCGTACTCCCGTTTCAGCGCGGACAGCCGCCGGGTGTTCTCGGCACCCAGGCCCGCCACCACGCGTTCCTCGCCCTCGTCGCCGATGAAGTTGAGGTACACGTCACCGGTGGCCCAGGGCCGGGCCGCCGCGCGGACGTCCTTGACCCACTGGATGTTGTGCTCGTCGTCGGCCGGGTCCTCCCAGGCCGCGAACGGGTGCATGCCCCACGGGGCGTCCCGGTAGGGCACCGGGAACTCGGACGGACCGTCGGCGACGGCCCCGCCCTCGGGGAACAGGACGTGGAGCGTGCCGCTCGGCACCGGCATGGCGGCCGCGCCGGCGCAGAAGACGTCCGCGTAGTCGTCCGGCAGGCCCTTCAGGTACTCCGCCGACCAGTAGTTCCGCAGTCCGGGCGGATCGTCGAGCATGCACTGGACGTCCGCGTAGGGCAGCTGCGCGACGATCTCCACCTCGTGCGGCAGGGCGAGCAGCGGCTGCGCGAGCTTGCGCAGATCCTCCTCGGTCCCCGCGTACGTGATCAGCGCGCCGCACAGCAGCTTGCCGACCAGCTGGGGCGGCATGAACTCCTCGGGCTGGCCGGTCAGGTAGATCACTCCGCCGCCGGCCTCCACCGGGCCCGCCTCGATGACGTCGCGGTACGTGCGCACGACGTCGGGGCCGAACTCGGGCAGGCAGAACATCATCGCGATGGAGAACGCGGGCAGCTCGTGCAGGCGCAGCGTGAGCGAGGTGGCGACACCGAAGTTCCCGCCGCCGCCGTGCAGGCCCCAGAACAGCTCCGGGTTCTCCTCCGCGCTCGTGCGGACCTTGGTGCCGTCCGCCGTGACGAGCTCGGCGCCCAGCAGATTGTCCGTGGCCAGGCCCCACAGGCGCTCCAGCCAGCCGCTGCCGCCGCCGAGCACGAACCCGCCGACCCCCGTCGTCGAGACCCGGCCTCCGGTGGTGGCGAGGTCGTACGGCTGGCAGGCGCGGTCGAGTTCGCTCATCGTGGCGCCCCCGGCGACCTGCACCGCCATGGCGCCGGGGTGGACGGTGACGGCCCGCATGTGACGCAGGTCGACGACCAGGCCGCCGTCGTTCAGCGACATGCCGGCCACACTGTGCCCGCCGCCGCGCACCGCGATGGGAAGGTCCACTTCACGGCCGAAGCGGACGGCCCGCACGACGTCGTCGGCGTCCACGCACTGGGCTATGACCGCCGGACGGCGGTCGATCATCGAGTTGTAGAGCACACGGGCCTCGTCGTAGCCCGCGTCCCCCGGGGCGAACACGTCGCCGACCAGATCCTCGCGCAGCGCGGCAAGCGCCGCGCCCGCCTTCGTCGGGGTAGCCATGGGGCGCCCCCTTCCGTGCAGGGGCTGATGGCTATCAGCCTAGGCCGGTCGGGGGCGGCGGTCCTGTCGGCCGGGTCCTAACCTCCGTACGCTCCCGAGGCCGTCAGACGCAGGGCCGTGTCGATGAGCGGGACGTGGCTGAACGCCTGCGGGAAGTTGCCGACCTGACGCTGCAACCGCGGGTCCCACTCCTCGGCGAGCAGGCCCAGGTCGTTGCGCAGCGCCAGGAGCTTCTCGAACAGGGTGCGGGCCTCGTCGACCCGGCCGATCATCGCGAGGTCGTCCGCCATCCAGAACGAACAGGCGAGGAACGCGCCCTCGTCGCCGGGCAGTCCGTCGACGCCCTCGTCCTCGCCGTCCGTCGGGTAGCGCAGGATGAAGCCGTCCGTCGTCGACAGCTCCCGCTGGATCGCCTCGATCGTGCCGATGACGCGCTTGTCGTCCGGCGGCAGGAAGCCCATCTGCGGGATCAGCAGCAGCGACGCGTCGAGCTCCTTGCTGCCGTAGGACTGGGTGAAGGTGTTGCGCTCCTTGTCGTAACCCTTCTCGCACACGTCCCGGTGGATGTCGTCGCGCAGGTCGCGCCACTTCTCCAGCGGGCCGTCCGCGTCCCCGGACTCGATGAGCTTGATCGTGCGGTCCACCGCGACCCAGGCCATCACCTTCGAGTGCACGAAGTGCCGGCGCGGGCCGCGCACCTCCCAGATGCCCTCGTCCGGCTCGTCCCAGTGGTCCTCCAGGTACCGGATGAGCTTCAGCTGGAGGATCGACGCGTAGTCGTTGCGGGCCAGGCCCGTCATGTGCGCCAGGTGCAGCGCCTCGGTGACCTCGCCGTAGACGTCGAGCTGGAGCTGGTGCGCCGCCCCGTTGCCGACGCGGACCGGCGCCGAGTTCTCGTACCCCGGGAGCCAGTCCAGCTCCGCCTCGCCGAGCTCGCGCTCGCCCGCGATGCCGTACATGATCTGCAGGTTCTCCGGGTCGCCGGCCACCGCCCGCAGCAGCCACTCGCGCCAGGCTCGGGCCTCCTCGCGGTAGCCGGTGCGCAGCAGCGAGGACAGGGTGATCGCCGCGTCCCGCAGCCAGGTGTAGCGGTAGTCCCAGTTCCGTACGCCGCCGATCTCCTCCGGCAGCGAGGTGGTGGGGGCCGCCACGATGCCGCCCGTCGGCGCGTACGTGAGCGCCTTCAGCGTGATCAGCGAGCGGACCACGGCCTCGCGGTAGGGCCCGTGGTACGTGCAGTGCTCGACCCACTCGCGCCAGAACTCCAGCGTCGCGTCCAGGGCGCCGTCCGGGTCCGGCAGGGCCGGCTGCTCCTTGTGCGAGGGCTGCCACTGGACGGTGAAGGCGAACTTCTCGCCGGGGGAGACGGTGAAGTCGGAGTACGTCGTCAGGTCCTTGCCGTACGTGTCCGCGTCCGTGTCCAGCCACACCGAGTCCGGGCCCGCCACGGCGACCGTGCGCCCGTCCACCTTGTGCACCCAGGGCACGATCCGCCCGTAGGAGAAGCGCATCCGCAGCGCCGAGCGCATCGGGACACGCCCGCTCACGCCCTCCACGATCCGGGTCAGCTGGGGTGCGCCGTCGCGCGGCGGCATGAAGTCGGTCACGCGGACCGTGCCGCGCGGGGTGTCCCACTCGGAGACGAGGACCAGCGAGTCGCCGCGGTACTCGCGCCGCGTCGCCGCCGGTGGTCGGCCGCCGGCCGCGTAGGCGGGACCCAGCCGCCAGAAGCCGTGGTCCTCGGTGCCGAGCAGCCCGGCGAAAATGGCGTGCGAGTCGAAGCGGGGCAGGCACAGCCAGTCGACCGTGCCGTCCCGGCAGACCAGGGCGGCGGTCTGCATGTCTCCGATGAGTGCGTAATCCTCGATGCGCCCGGCCACGTGCAACTCCAGTCGAACGGCCACGTACGCCCCCGGAAGGTCAGGGGGCTGGGGTCAGGGGGGAAGGGCCGACGGACAGATGCTGGATACGTCCCGACACGTCGACCTGTATACGGCTGTACGGCGATTTTGGCGTGTTACGGCGTTGTCAAACGAACTGACGGACCGGTGTTCCGGGAGGGCCAGCCGAGTGTCCGAGCAGGATACGACGCACGTACCCGCTCTGCGTGCCGCTCACGGCAACACCCATGGGCCGAACGAGTGACCGCAGGGTGACGAGGCCGTGTACCCCGCCGATACCCCGTCCATGCGGTGGCCACGCGTGTGCGGAGCGTGGCCGGAAGCGGTCTCGTCCGGTCGCTGATACCCTGGTAGCCCGTGAGCCGGTGGTCATCGAACCCCCGAACCGCAGCGACGGCGCCTCCCCCGGAAGACCTGGTGAGGAAGCCGGTACGCAGTCCAGACCGCGACCACGGGAGCCCCCCTTTGGCCATGACGCCCAAATCCACGACGACCAAGCACATCTTCGTCACCGGGGGTGTCGCCTCCTCCCTCGGCAAGGGCCTCACCGCCTCCAGCCTCGGGATGCTGCTCAAGGCACGGGGCCTCCGCGTCGTCATGCAGAAGCTCGACCCGTACCTGAACGTCGACCCGGGCACGATGAACCCCTTCCAGCACGGTGAGGTGTTCGTCACCAACGACGGCGCCGAGACCGACCTGGACATCGGCCACTACGAGCGCTTCCTCGACCGCGACCTCGACGGCTCGGCCAACGTGACGACCGGCCAGGTCTACTCGCAGGTCATCGCCAAGGAGCGGCGCGGCGAGTACCTCGGCGACACCGTCCAGGTCATCCCGCACATCACGAACGAGATCAAGCACCGCATCCGCCGCATGGCGACGGACGAGGTCGACGTCGTGATCACCGAGGTCGGCGGCACCGTCGGCGACATCGAGTCGCTGCCGTTCCTGGAGACCGTCCGCCAGGTCCGCCACGAGGTCGGCCGCGACAACGTGTTCGTGGTCCACATCTCGCTGCTGCCCTACATCGGCCCCTCCGGCGAGCTCAAGACCAAGCCGACCCAGCACTCGGTCGCCGCCCTGCGCAACATCGGTATCCAGCCGGACGCCATCGTGCTGCGCTGCGACCGCGAGGTCCCCACCGCCATCAAGCGCAAGATCTCGCTGATGTGCGACGTCGACGAGGCCGCCGTCGTGGCCTGCCCCGACGCCCGCTCGATCTACGACATCCCGAAGGTCGTGCACGCCGAGGGCCTCGACGCGTACGTCGTGCGCAAGCTCGACCTGCCGTTCCGCGACGTGGACTGGACGACCTGGGACGACCTGCTCGACCGCGTCCACAACCCCGACCACGAGATCGTCATGGCCCTGGTCGGCAAGTACATCGACCTGCCCGACGCCTACCTGTCGGTGACCGAGGCGCTGCGCGCCGGCGGCTTCGCCAACAAGGCCCGCGTCAAGATCAAGTGGGTCACCTCGGACGACTGCAAGACCCCGGCCGGCGCCAAGAAGCAGCTCGGCGACGTCGACGCGATCTGCATCCCCGGCGGCTTCGGCGACCGCGGTGTCTCCGGCAAGGTCGGCGCGATCCAGTTCGCCCGCGAGAACAAGATCCCGCTGCTCGGCCTCTGCCTGGGCCTGCAGTGCACCGTGATCGAGGCCGCGCGCAACCTGGCCGACATCCCGGACGCCAACTCCACCGAGTTCGACGCCGCGACCGCCCACCCGGTCATCTCCACCATGGCCGAGCAGCTCGACATCGTCGCCGGTGAGGGCGACATGGGCGGCACCATGCGGCTCGGCATGTACCCGGCCAAGCTCGCCGAGGGCTCCATCGTGCGCGAGGTGTACGACGGCAAGGAGTACGTCGAGGAGCGCCACCGTCACCGCTACGAGGTGAACAACGCGTACCGCGCCGAGCTCGAGAAGAAGGCCGGTCTGCAGTTCTCCGGCCTCTCCCCGGACGGCAAGCTCGTCGAGTACGTCGAGTACCCGCGCGACGTCCACCCCTACCTGGTCGCCACCCAGGCGCACCCGGAGCTGCGCTCGCGTCCGACGCGTCCGCACCCGCTCTTCGCCGGTCTGGTGAAGGCCGCGGTCGAGCGCAAGGTCGCGGCCGCCGCCGCTGCCACGGGGGCCAAGAAGGCCAAGTAAGGCCCGTACGCCGAGCGATGTACGGTTACCGGGGTGCGTGCCGAATGCGGCACGTGCCCCGGTTTCTTTGTGTGGCAAGCGCTTCGCGCGGCAAGTGGGAGGAACGTTCGGCATGACGACGATCAGGGACACCGCCGAGCAGTGGGAGGTCCGGGCGACCGCGACCCCCTTCGTCGGGAACAAGACCTCCGTGCGGACGGACGAGGTCGTCATGCCCGACGGCGAGGTCGTCCACCGCGACTACCAGGTCCACCCCGGCTCCGTCGCCGTGCTCGCCCTCGACGACCAGGACCGGGTGCTGATCCTCAAGCAGTACCGCCACCCCGTGCACATGAAGCTCTGGGAGATCCCGGCCGGACTGCTCGACATCCCCGGTGAGAACCCGCTGCACGCCGCCCAGCGCGAGCTCTACGAGGAGGCGCACGTCAAGGCGGAGGACTGGCGCGTCCTGACCGACGTCTACACGACGCCGGGCGGCTGCTCCGAGGCCGTGCGCATCTTCCTCGCGCGGGATCTGGCCGAGGCGGAGGGGGAGCGGTTCGAGGTCGAGCACGAGGAGGCTGACATGGAGTTGGCCCGGGTGCCGCTCGGTGACCTGGTCTCCGGGGTGCTCGCCGGTGACCTGCACAACAACTGCCTGGTCGTGGGTGTGCTCTCGCTCGTCGCAGCGCGTTCTGTCGAGGGCGGGATCGATGGGCTGAGGCCGGCCGAGGCGCCCTGGCCTGCGCGTCCGTTCGAGGCCTGATCGGTTTCGTCGGCGGGTGCGGGCCGGTGGGGCTTCTCGCGCAGTTCCCCGCGCCCCTGAGATGCAGGCGCTTCGCGCCGCATCTCTCCGATGAAAGGCGCCCGGCGC
>NZ_JBHYTK010000131.1:0-23437 GCF_042749255.1 Streptomyces sp. NPDC059524
CGCGCGGCCCCCCCGCGCCGGGCGCCGGCCGGGGTTTGACCCGCCGGGGCCCCCCCCCGGGAGAGCATCCGGTGCGGGCCCACTGTCGTACGCGGCCTGAGGCGAACTACGAAAGCAGCTCGCGCGCCAGCTTGGCGGTCTCGGTCGGCGTCTTGCCGACCTTGACGCCCGCGGCCTCCAGGGCCTCCTTCTTGGCCTGTGCGGTGCCGGAGGAACCGGAGACGATGGCGCCGGCGTGGCCCATGGTCTTGCCCTCGGGGGCGGTGAAGCCCGCGACGTAGCCGACGACCGGCTTGGTGACGTGCTTGGCGATGTAGTCCGCCGCACGCTCCTCGGCGTCGCCGCCGATCTCGCCGATCATGACGATCAGGTCGGTGTCGGGGTCGGCCTCGAACGCCTCGAGGGCGTCGATGTGCGTCGTGCCGATGACCGGGTCGCCACCGATGCCGACGGCCGACGAGAAGCCGATGTCACGGAGCTCGTACATCATCTGGTACGTCAGCGTGCCGGACTTCGAGACCAGGCCGATGCGGCCCGGCTTCGTGATGTCGCCCGGGATGATGCCGGCGTTCGACTGGCCCGGGGTGATGAGACCGGGGCAGTTCGGGCCGATGATGCGGGTCTTGCCACCCTTCGACTTCGCGTACGCGTAGAACGCGGCGGAGTCGTGGACGGCGATGCCCTCGGTGATGACGACGGCGAGGGGGATCTCGGCGTCGATGGCCTCGACGACCGCGGCCTTGGAGAAGGCCGGCGGGACGAAGAGCACGGACACGTTGGCGCCCGTCTTCTCGATCGCCTCGGCGACGGTGCCGAAGACCGGGACCTCGGTGCCGTCGAAGTCGACGGAGGTGCCGGCCTTGCGCGGGTTCACACCGCCGACGATGTTCGTGCCGTCACCCAGCATGAGCTTGGTGTGCTTCATGCCCGTGGCACCGGTCATGCCCTGGACGATGACCTTGCTGTCCTTGTTGAGGAAGATAGCCATGGCTGTTCTGTCCCTCGTCCCTTACTTCGCGGCCGCGAGCTCGGCGGCCTTGTCGGCCGCGCCGTCCATGGTGTCCACGCGCTGCACGAGCGGGTGGTTGGCGTCGGAGAGGATCTTGCGACCCAGCTCGGCGTTGTTGCCGTCGAGGCGGACGACGAGGGGCTTCTCGACCTTCTCGCCCTTCTCCTCGAGGAGCGCGAGCGCCTGGACGATGCCGTTGGCGACCTCGTCGCAGGCGGTGATGCCACCGAAGACGTTGACGAACACGGACTTGACGTCCGGGTCGCCGAGGATGATCTCCAGGCCGTTCGCCATGACGGCGGCGGAGGCGCCACCGCCGATGTCGAGGAAGTTGGCCGGCTTCACGCCGCCGTGGTTCTCACCGGCGTACGCGACGACGTCCAGCGTCGACATGACCAGACCGGCACCGTTACCGATGATGCCGACCTCGCCGTCGAGCTTGACGTAGTTGAGGCCCTTCTCCTTGGCAGCGGCCTCGAGCGGGTTGGCCGCGGCCTTGTCCTGCAGGGCCTCGTGGTCGGGGTGCCGGAAGTCGGCGTTGTCGTCCAGCGACACCTTGCCGTCGAGGGCGATGACCTTGCCGGAGGCGACCTTCGCCAGCGGGTTGACCTCGACCAGGAGGGCGTCCTCCTCGACGAAGGTCTTCCACAGGGTCTGGAGGATCTCCGCGACCTGGTCCGCGACCTCGGCCGGGAACTTCGCGTCCGTGACGATCTTGCGGGCGACCTCGGGGGTCACACCCTCGTTGGCGTCGATCGGCGTCTTGGCGACGGCCTCCGGACGGGTGGCCGCCACCTCCTCGATCTCCATGCCGCCCTCGACGGAGGCGATGGAGAGGAAGGTGCGGTTGGTGCGGTCCAGGAGGAAGGAGACGTAGTACTCCTCCACGATCTCCGGGGCCGTCTCGGCGATCATCACCTTGTGGACCGTGTGGCCCTTGATGTCCATCCCGAGAATGTTGGTGGCGTGCTGCACGGCCTCGTCGGTGGAGGCGGCCAGCTTCACGCCGCCGGCCTTGCCGCGGCCGCCGACCTTCACCTGCGCCTTGACGACCGACTTGCCGCCCAGCTTCTCGGTGGCCTCGCGCGCCGCCTCAGGCGTGTCGATGACTTCACCGGCCAGCACCGGTACACCGTGCTTGGCGAAGAGGTCCCTCGCCTGGTACTCGAACAGGTCCACGCGCGTCCGTCCCTATCAGTGATCTCGCGGTTCGTTATCTGCGTGGGCGTGCCGCGAAGGGCAACGTGACTCCGCTGTCACAAGGGAGGCGTACGAGGCGTACACAGTGGCCGGGTACGCGGCATGTCCGTCTCGCAGGTTATCGCCGCTGCGCGATGCCTTCTAATTCGCAGATCACACCTGAGCGGTGATACCGGTCACAGAGCGTCCTGTTTGCGGCACTGATCAGCACTTGTTTCCGGGCTTCGGGGGCGGTATACGGCCTCACCGTGCTGGGGTGCGCACGGTGAGGCCATCCGAGGGGCCCCGCTGTTCAGGGGCCCGGTCGGGGCGGTCCCGTCCCCGACGGGGACCGCCCGGACCGGCCGCCGGGTGTCCCCCGCCCGTCCGATGGTTTTCGGCCGTACGGGGGTCGGCGGCATCGGTCTGTGGACGCCGGGATCCGCTACGGGATCAGACGCCGGTGCCGTACTGCAGGTAGCTCGGGGCGACCGAGCCGGCCAGGCCCTGCACACCGGTGACGGCGTTGCCCGCGAGCGGGTCGGCGTCCGCGACGACGGTGCCGGTCAGGTCCTGGGCGAACGGGCCGACCTGGCCGGTGACGCCGGTGACCAGCGGGTCGACGTGCTCGCCGACCACGTTCTGGACGAACGGCGCGACGTTGTCGCCGACCACGGCGCCCGCGAACGGGGCGACGTCGCCGGTCACACCCTGGGTCAGACCGTGGGCGCTGCTGCCGACGCCGTACACGACCGGGCTGACCTGGTCGACGACCGTCTGGACGAGCGGCTGCACGGCGCCGACGACGCCCGTGGCGAACGGCGCCACGTCGTCGGCGACCAGACCCTGCGCGAACGGGCCGACCTCGCCGACGACACCGGTCGCCAGCGGGTGGACCTGGCCGGTGACACCGGTGGCGAACGGCGCGACGTCGTCGGCGACGACCGTGCCGACGAACGGCGTGACGTCGCCGGTGACGCCGTCCGCGAGGACGGTCACGTCGCCGACCGCCTGGCCGGCGACGGGCAGCACGCCGTGGACGGCGGTCGCGGCGACGGGCGGCAGCACGGCGCCGGTCGCGTCGCCGGTCACCTCGCCGACCGTCTGCCCGACGACGGGCAGCACGCTGTCGACGGCGTGCCCGGCCACGGGCGGCAGCGCGGCGGCGGCCGTCTCGTCCACGACCGGGCCCGCGGCCTGCTGCGCGGAGGCGGCCGTCGTGGTGATGGTGCCGGGGGCCTGGGCGATCCGGGCGTGGAGCTGCTGCTGGAGCTCGGGGGCGAAGTCGGACAGCGGGCCGAAGAGGTAGTCGACCTCGGCCTGCTTCGCCTGCTCGGCGACCTGCGCGACGTGGTCGCCGTGCCCGCGCAGGGCCGGGGCGGCCTGCGGCGCCTCGGCCTTGTCGGCGAGCTTCTTCACGGTGTGCTGCGTTCCGGCGACGGCGTCACCGGCCTGGTCGCCCGCGGAGACGTCCGGGACGGACAGCTCGGGGGCAGAGACGTCGGGGGCCGAGACGTCCGGGGTGGTGGCGTCGGGCACCGCGAGGCCGGTGTCCGAGAGGTCGGGCACCGAGAGGTCGGGGACCGACAGGGAGTGGGCGGGCAGCTCGTCGGCGCTGGCGACGGCCGAGCCGAGGGCCCAGGCACCCGAGACGCCGGCGGCTATGACGATCGAGCGGCGGAGGTTCTTGTTCATGGCGTACGTGCTTCCTTCACATTCCGGCTGGGGTCCGGCGGGCCGGGTGCTCCGGCCCCCGGATACGGGGCAGACCTGTTCCGCCCCCGCGCGACAGGTCACGAGCGGGGAAACGGGCTGCCCTAGCCGGGGAATGCGGGAATGTCCTGGTGCCGGTCGATGACGGCCGGGCCGGACCCGGGCGCGACGACGCGGGCCGGGAGGACGACGGGGAGACGGTCGCCGAACGCCGCCGCGTGGAGGTCGCCGTGCCGCGGCGAGCCCCCGTCCCCCGCGACCGCACCGGCCGAGGGGGCACCGTCGGGACGCGCCGGGGTGCCGGGGCCCGCGGGCCGGGCGGCCTCCGGGACGGCGCCGGCCGCGGCGTGGGCGCCGTGGCCGTACGCGGCGCCGAACGCCGCCGTCGTGGAGCACGCCGCCGGCGCGGCCGACGGGGTGCGGTGCGGGCGGTCGCCGGACCGGTCCGCGTGCGGGTGCGGGGGCGTGCCGGCGTCGGGTGCCGGCGCGGTGCCGGGCTGCGCCGGTACGGGCGCCCCGGGGAGGTCCTGTCCGGGCAGTGCGGGCAGCCCGGGCAGTCCCGGCCAGCCCGAGGCCCCGGAGGCCAGCGCCCCGGGGGCCGCGGCAAGGCCTTCGACGACCTCTTCGCCCAGCTCCCGGACCGGCCCCGCGACATCGCGCACGACACCGAGCAGGGGCTCGGTCACGGTGGCCCGTACGGGGGCCGCGGCGCCCTGGACGAGCGTGGCGGCGGGTGCGAGACCGGCGTCCCGCGCGGCACCGCCGGCGGCGTCCCGGAGCACGGGCCCGAGGACCTCGGTCCGGACGGGACCGGCGACCCGGTGCTCCACCGGCGCGGCGGCGCGGTCGAGCGCGGGCTCGACGACCCGGTCGTTCGCCGGGGCGGTGCCCCGGTCACGGACGGGCTCCACGAGCGCCTCGCGGACCGGCTCGGCGGCCTGCTCCCGCACGGGCCCGGAGGCCCGCTCGAGCGCCGGCCCGGTGAGCTCCTCGCCGACCGGCCGCGTACCCCGCTCCCGTACGGGCTCCACGGCCCGCTCGGAAACGGTGGACGGGCCGGATGCCTCGTGAACGGGCTGGGTGACGGGCTCGGCAACCGTGGAGCGCAGGGCGTCGGCGGCGTCTGACGCCTCGTCCGCGTGAGCCCGGCCGCCGCACAGGACGCCGAGGGCGACCAAACCGATGACGAGCAGCGCCAGTTGCAGCGCACGCCGGCCGGCCACCGCACGCGGAGCGCGCACGGCGGGGGCGGAAACGGTCATCGGGGAAGTCACGGTGAGCCGATCCTCGCACGGCACGAGGGCGCCCGCGCAAGCCCCGCGTTACCGATGGGTAGGCATATCCGCTTCGCCGTGGCTCCGCCGGTTTACGCCCCCGCGTCCGGTATCGGCAGCGGTCTCTTCTCCAGGGCCGCCGCCATGACGTCCGGGAAGAGGTCGGGGGTGCAGGCGAACGCCGGCGCCCCGAGCGCGGCCAGCGCCGCCGCGTGCTCCCGGTCGTACGCGGGGGCTCCCTCGTCGGACAGCGCGAGCAGCGTCACGAACTGCACACCCGACGCCTTCATCGCCGCGACCCGCTTCAGCATCTCGTCGCGGATGCCGCCCTCGTAGAGGTCGGAGATCAGCACGACGACCGTCTCGGCGGGGCGGGTGATCTGCGACTGGCAGTACGCGAGCGCCCGGTTGATGTCCGTGCCGCCGCCGAGCTGGGTGCCGAACAGCACGTCGACCGGGTCGTCGAGCTGGTCCGTCAGGTCGGCGACCGCCGTGTCGAAGACGACGAGCCGGGTCCGGATCGACCGCATCGAGGCGAGCACCGCCCCGAACACCGAGGCGTAGACGACCGACGCGGCCATCGAACCCGACTGGTCGATGCAGAGGACGACTTCCTTCTTCACCGCCTGCGAGGCCCGCCCGTACCCGATCAGCCGCTCGGGCACGACCGTGCGGTACTCGGGGAGGTAGTGCTTGAGGTTGGCCGCGATCGTGCGGTTCCAGTCGATGTCGTGGTGGCGGGGGCGGGTGACGCGGGCGCTGCGGTCGAGGGCGCCGGTGAGGGTGGCGCGGGTGCGGGTCGCCAGCCTCTTCTCCAGGTCCTCGACGACCTTGCGGACGACGGCGCGGGCCGTCTCCTTCGTGGTCTCCGGCATCGCCTTGTTCAGCGACAGCAGCGTGCCGACGAGGTGGACGTCCGCCTCGACCGCCTCCAGCATCTCCGGCTCCAGCAGCAGGGCGGAGAGGCCGAGTCGGTCGATGGCGTCGCGCTGCATCACCTGGACGACGGAGGACGGGAAGTAGGTACGGATGTCTCCCAGCCAGCGAGCCACGCTCGGGGCGCTCGCCCCGAGCCCCGCGGTACGGGCCCCCCGGCTCTCGGGCTTTCCCTGGCCCGGCGCGCCTCCTCCGTACAGCGCGCTGAGCGCGCCGTCCATCGCGGCGTCCTGTCCCGTGAGTTGGTGTCCGGTGCCGTCGGCCTGGTCTCCGCCCAGCACCATCCGCCATCGCCGCAGCCGCTCCGTCTCGTCACTGGCCACGCTCATCTCCCCACCTCCGCATGTCGGTTGTCCCGCGTACTCGTCTGCCATGTCCTCGAAGTCCGGCGAGCGCGCCTCTCGCCGTGGCTGGTCGCGCCCACCGGCCCGCACCCGGCGACGAACCCCTCATCCGCTCCCCGCCCCCACCCCGAGCAACAGCCGAACGACCGGCACCACCGCCTCCGCCCGCTCCAGATCCACCGATTCGACGCCGCCGAAACCGAATCCGGGCTCGGCGGAGCCGCCCGGTCCGCGCCGGACGAGCTCACCGAGAGAGCGCCGCACGCCGGGCTCGAACACCGAGAACGTCCGCCGCAGCAACGGCAGTACGTCCGTGAACGCCTCCGCCCGCACCCCCGACAGCCACGCGTCGACCAGCCCGAGCAGCCGCTCGTCGTGCACGAGCAGCAAGCCGCCCCCGGCCCCGCCCCCGACGAACCCCTCGATCCACGCCGCCGCCTCCCCCGGCTCCGTCCCGGGCGACAGCGCGAGCCCCATCAGCCGTGCCGCGTCCTCGTCCCCTAGCTCCCCCTCGTCGAGCAGGATCCGCGCGCACCGCCCCCTGATCGCCCCGGCCACCCCGTCGCGTACGGCGAGCCCGCGCAGGACGGACCGCCAGCGGGCCCGCATCTCGGTGTCGTCAAGGAGCCCGACGGCCGCGTGCACGGCGTCGACGTGCCCGCGCATCGCGGTGGCCGCGTCGGTGTCGAGCCCGGCGCAGGCGGGCGGCAGCCCGACGAAGACGCGCTCGGCGAGGCCGGCCGCGACCTCGGTGAGGGCGGCGGTGTCCGTGCCGCGCACGTCCCCGTAGCGCAGGGCACGGACCAGCGCGGGCAGCGCCTGGGCGAGATGACCGACGTCCGCGTCCAGGGCGGCCCGGTCTGCGAGGACCCGCATCACCACGGGCAGCGCCTCGGACAGTCCGGCGAGCAGGCAGTGCTCGGCGAGCGAGGTGACGTCGGCGAGCGCGCTCGCGCCGATCGCGTCGGCCTCCGCCTTCGCGGTCGCGGCGCCGAGCACGGTCGTCCCCCACACCCCGGCCTCGGCGACCCGCACCGACAGCTCGGGCTCCCAGCGCAGCCGCCAGGTCTCGCGGAACGTACCGGTCGAGCCGCGCACCGAGCGTGCCGGTTCGCCCCAGGCGACGCCGAGCAGCCGCAGGCGGTGCAGCAGCCGGCTGCGCGCCGCGTCCGTGTCCCCCCGCAGGTCGAGGTCGAGCTCCTTCTCCAGCGCGGCCGGCTTGAGGCGCAGGCTGCGCTGCTGCCGCGTGAGGTCGCGCTGGAGCGGCACGGCGGGCGCGCTCTCCGGCACCTCGCCGAGCACGTCCCCGACGACGAGCCGGTCGTGGATGAGGGACAGCGGCACGTCGGAGCCCTCGCACAGCACGGCGCGCGCGGCGTCGAGCGTCTCGGTGAGCCCGGCGAGCGGCCGGCCGCGCAGTACGGCGAGCGTCTCGGCGAGCCGCGCCGCCTCGATGACGTGCGCGGAGGACACGACGCGGTCCTCTTCGCGCAGCAGTCCGGCGATCCTGGTCAGCCAGCGCTCGACCGGCCGGTCGGGGGCGCTGAACAGGTGCCCGTACCAGCCGGGCGACTCGATGCCCGCCCCGTAACCGCTGGCGCGGGCGAGCCGTCGGTGCGTCCAGGGGACCCAGGTCATGTCGACCTTGGCCTTGGGGAGGCCCTTGAGCAGGGCGCGGTCGGCGGTGACCGTCGTCTTCGTGCGCAGCGCCGGCACGTGCCAGGCGCCGCAGACCACGGCGACCCCGTCCGCGCCGAACTCCTTCACCGCCGCCCGCACCTGGAGCCGCATGTACGCCTCGCGCACCGCGTCGCGGCGGTCCTCGCCCGCCTCGCCGCAGGCCGCTCGCAGCTCCTCCATGGCCTCGCCGAGTGCGGCGAAGGCGTCTCCCCGGCGGTGCTCGACGACGTCCTCCCACCAGCGCTCCGCGTCGTCGTACCCGGCGGCCTCGGCGAGCACCCCCAGCGGATCGATCCGGACCTGCTCCCCCTCTTCCCTCTCTTCGCCCTTCTCCACGTCCTCGGCGTCGCGCAGGGCCAGGCTGTGCGCGGCGGGCAGGTCGATGAAGCGGACGGGCACGTCGTGCGCGAGCGCCCAGCGCAGGGCGGCCCACTCCGGCGAGAACTCGGCGAACGGCCAGAACGCCGACTTCCCCGGCTCGTCCACGAGGTGCGCGAGCAGCGCGACCGGGGGCCGCATGTCCGGGTCGGCGGCGAGCGGCACCAACGCGTCGGCCTCCGGCGGGCCTTCGATCAGGACGACACAGGGTGCGGCCGCGTCCAGCGCGTGCGCGACGGCGCGGGCGGAGCCCGGCCCGTGGTGGCGGATGCCCAGGAGGAGCGGTCCCCCGGGCGGCGGCGTACGCGCGCCTGCGGTCATGCGCTCACCTCGCGGCAGGCGCGGTAGAAGTCCTTCCAGCCGTCCCGCTCGCGCACCACGGCCTCCAGGTACTCCTGCCAGACCACCCGGTCCGCCGCCGGGTCGCGGACGACGGCGCCGAGGATGCCGGCGGCGACGTCCGAGGGCCGCAGCACGCCGTCCCCGAAGTGTGCGGACAGGGCGAGGCCGTTGGTGACGACGGAGATGGCCTCGGCCGTGGAGAGCGTGCCGCTGGGCGACTTGATCTTCGTACGACCGTCGGCGGTCACCCCGTCGCGCAGCTCGCGGAAGACGGTGACGACCCGGCGGATCTCGTCCACGCCGTCCGGTGCCGTGGGCAGCTCCAGGGAGCGGCCTACCTGTTCGACCCGGCGCGCGACGATGTCGACCTCGGCCTCGACGGTGGCGGGCAGCGGCAGGACCACCGTGTTGAACCGGCGGCGCAGGGCGCTCGACAGGTCGTTGACCCCCCGGTCCCTGTCGTTGGCCGTCGCGATGACGTTGAACCCGCGGACCGCCTGCACCTCCTGGCCCAGCTCCGGGATCGGCAGCGTCTTCTCGGACAGGATCGTGATGAGCGTGTCCTGCACATCGGCCGGGATGCGGGTCAGCTCCTCGATGCGGGCCGTCATGCCCTCCGTCATCGCGCGCATGACGGGGCTCGGCACGAGGGCGTCGCGGCTGGGGCCGTGCGCGAGCAGCTGCGCGTAGTTCCACCCGTACCGGATCGCCTCCTCCGGTGTGCCGGCCGTGCCCTGCACGAGCAGGGTCGAGTCGCCGCTGACCGCGGCCGCCAGGTGCTCGGACACCCAGGTCTTGGCGGTGCCGGGCACGCCGAGCAGGAGCAGGGCGCGGTCGGTCGCGAGCGTCGTCACCGCGACCTCGACGATGCGCCGGGGCCCGACGTACTTCGGCGAGATGACGGTGCCGTCGGGCAGGGTGCCGCCGAGCAGATACGTCGCGACGGCCCAGGGCGACAGCCGCCAGCGGTCCGGCCGCTGCCGGTCGTCCTGCGCGGCGAGCGCCGCGAGTTCGTGCGCGAACGCGTTCTCCGCGTGGGGGCGCAGCACCTGCGCCCCGGCCTGTTCCCCGACGCGTCCCTCGGTGCGTCCCTCGGTGTGTCCCTCGACGGAAACGGACATGCCTCTCCCCCTCCAGATCAGCCCGGTCAAGCCATGCTCCGAAGGTAGGTCCCGCCACTGACAATCGACCTCGCGCCGGGTATCGGCGCAGGTCAGGACGGTTCCGGGGTGGATTGTCAGTGGCGGGACCTACCGTCGACGACATGACTCAGCAGGGGGTGCGCTGGACGACGGACCAGGTGCTGGCACTGGCACCTGACGTCGCGTCACGCAAGGCGGGAAGCAAGCTCGGGACGGCGGGGCCGTGGTCGGGGACGGGGAGCACGGACGAGGGGGCGGTGTGGGGGCAGTGCAAGGGGAGCGGCAGCCGGCCGTACCTGACGGTCGTGGACATCGGCGGGGCACAGGGCGCGGCGTACAAGTGCAGTTGTCCGAGCCGTAAGTTCCCGTGCAAGCACGCGCTGGGGCTGCTGCTGCTCTGGGCGGGCGGGACGGCGCAGGTGCCGGGTTCGGCGGCCGCGCCGGACTGGGCGGAGGAGTGGCTCGCGGGGCGGCGCGAGCGGGCCGAGCGGCAGCGGGCGGCCCCGCAGGGCGCGCCGGCGGCCCCGGCCGATCCGGAGGCGGCGCGGCGCAGGGCGGAGCGGCGCGCGCAGCGGATCACGGCGGGGGCCACGGAGTTGGAGCAACGGCTGACGGATCTGCTGCGCGGGGGCCTGGCGCAGGCGGAGCAGGCCGGGTACGGGCTGTGGGAGGAGACGGCGGCGCGCATGGTCGACGCGCAGGCGCCCGGACTGGCCGCGCGCGTAAGGGATTTGGGGGCGATACCGGGGTCCGGGCCAGGCTGGCCCGCCCGGTTGCTGGAGGAGTGCGCGCTGCTCCACCTCCTGGACCGGGGCTGGCTGCGGCAGGCCGAGCTGCCGGAGGAGCTGGCGGCGACGGTGCGTTCCCGTGTCGGCCTGCCCGCGTCGGCGACGGGTGAGCCGTTGCGTGATCGCTGGCTGATCCTGAGTCAGTACGACACGAGCGACGGTCATCTGACGACGCGCCGCATCTGGTTGTACGGCACGGAGTCGGGCCGCACCGTGCTGCTCCTCTCCTACGGTGCGGCGGGCCGTGCGCCGTCCCTGGTGCTGCCGCCCGGGCTGACTCTGGACGCTTCGGTCTCCGGGCGCCCGGGATCCCTGCGGGCCGAGCTGACCGAGCAGTTCGGGGCGCCGGTGGCCGGGGGCGCGAGACCGGCCGGCGTCGATGCCGGCTCGGCGCTGGCCCGCTACGGCGATGAGCTGCGGTCGGATCCGTGGCTGGAGTCCTGGCCGGTGACACTGACGGGCGTCGTCCCGGCCCACGACGCGGACGGAGGCGGGGGCTGGCAACTGGCGGACGCCGACGGCAAATCCGCCCTGCCCCTCACCCCGGCCGCTACGGCGTCCCCCGGCCTGTGGCGCCTGGTCGCCCTGTCGGGAGGCTCCCCGGTGACGGTCTTCGGCGACTGCGGCCACGCGGGCTTCCGCCCCTTGTCGGCATGGTCCGGGACACCGGACGCGCCGCTGATCCCCCTGACCGACTGACCCCCACGCCGCACCTTCGTACGGACGCAATGACGCAATGACGCACTGACGCACTGGGAGGCCTACCTCATGATCGCTTCGTCCGGTGTCGGCTCGTCCTGGGACGAGCTGGTCAGCACCGCTCTGCTCGGGACCGGGCGCCGCTCGTCCACCACACCGGAGGCGCTGCTCGACGCGGCCGCCCTGGAGACCGTGCGGCGGCGGGCGGGGCTGCGGCCGGTGGTCGCGGCGGCCCCGCCCGAGCCCGCGCTCGACGACCCGCGGCCCGCACTGCCGGCCGCGGCGCGGCATCGGCTCGCCGTGCTGCTCACGGACCGCGCCGGTTCGGGCGGGACGCGGCGCGGCTCGGCGCCCGACCTGCTGGAGCTGCTGCCGCAGTGGCTCGCCACGGCCAACGGCCACGGGTACGCGCCGCCGCCCGAGCTGCTTCCGGCGCTGCTGGACGCGGCGCGGGGGCGGACGGATCTGCGCCCGCAGGTACTGACGTTCGCAGGGCCGCGCGCATTGTGGCTGGCGCGGCTCAACGGCGACTGGAAGTTCGCGCTCCGGGCCACTCCGGGCGCGGGGGCCGCCCTGCCCGCGCCGGACGACACGGAGGGGGTCGGACGGCTGTGGGGCGAGGGGCTGTTCGCGGAGCGGGTCGCGCTGCTCGCGGCGGTGCGGGTCCATGATCCGGCGGCGGCGCGGGCGCTGCTCGCGGGGACGTGGCGTACGGAGCGGGCCGAGGACCGGCTGATGTTCCTCGACTCGCTGCGTACGGGGCTCGGTGACGCGGACGAGGAGTTCCTGGAGCAGGCGCTCGGCGACCGCAGCCGGAACGTGCGGGCGACGGCGGCCGAGCTCCTTTCGGCGCTGCCGCGTTCGGCGCTGGCCGCGCGGATGGCGGACCGGGCGCTGTCGTGCGTGGCGCTCGACCGGGCGGCGGGGGTCGTGGTGGTGGAGGCGCCGCACGAGTGCGACGCCGCGATGGAGCGGGACGGGGTCGTGGCGGTGCCGCCGGCCGGGCGGGGCGAACGGTCGTGGTGGTTCGGGCAGTTGGTGGAGGCGGCTCCGCTGGACCGTTGGGCGGCGCGGTTCGGGGGGCGTACGCCCGAGGAGATCGTGGCGCTGGAGGTCGCGGACGACTGGCAGGGCGAGTTGCACGGCGCCTGGTGCCGGGCGGCGGTGCGGCAGCGTGACACGGCGTGGTCGCGGGCGCTGCTCGGGCCGCCGACGGCGCCGGGGGCGGCGGGGCCCGGGGCGGTGTCGCTCGCGGAGCGGGCCAAGTTGCTGGGCGCGTTGCCGGGGGCGGAGCGGGCCGCGTGGGTGGCGGCGTTCATCGCGGCGCACGGGTTGTCGGAGGCGTTCCAGCTGCTCGGGGTGTGCGGGACGCCGTGGGCGCCTGAGCTGGGGCGGGCCGTGGTGGACGCGCTGAACATCGCGCGGGACGCGGGCAGTTACCCCTGGAGCTTCAGCGGGGTGATGGGCCTGGCCGAGCGGTGCCTGGATCCGGAGGAGGCGGTGCGGCTGGAGGGGCTGACGGCGGCGGTCGACGAGCCGGAGGGGGCGGCGCCCGGGGCCGGCGGGTACTGGGCGGAGGCGTTCCAGCGCCTGGTAGGAACGTTGCGCCTGCGGCGGGCCATGCGGGACGAATTGGCTCCGCCGGTTGCGGGGTAGCCCGGCTTCCCGCCGTGGGGCTTGGCGTCCTTGCCGGGTGCGGCCCGGTGGGGGCTGGTCGCGCAGTTCCCCGCGCCCCTGGAGATGCGGACTTCGTCCGCTACCTCCATCGGGGCGGTGACCCATCGGGGAAATGCGGCGCGTAGCGCCTGCATTTCAGGGGCGCGGGGAACTGCGCGAGAAGCCCCACCCGGCCGCACCGGAAACGCTCAGTCGGAGCTACGGCGCCGCCCCCGCCCCCGGCCGGCTAGGCCGGTTCGCGGACGTTGCCCCGGACCCACTCCACGATGGACGCCGTGGTCGCCCCGGGCGTGAAGATCTCCGCGACGCCCTTCTCCTTGAGCGGAGCGATGTCCGCCTCGGGGATGATCCCGCCGCCGAAGACCTTGATGTCCGCCGCGTCACGCTCGACGAGCAGTTCGATGACCCGGGCGAACAGCGTGTTGTGCGCGCCCGAGAGGATCGAGAGCCCGATCGCGTCGGCGTCCTCCTGGATCGCCGTGTCCACGATCTGCTCAGGCGTCTGGTGCAGGCCCGTGTAGATGACCTCCATACCGGCGTCACGCAGCGCCCGCGCGATCACCTTGGCCCCGCGATCGTGGCCGTCGAGTCCCGGCTTCGCGACGACCACGCGGATCGGACCGGCTGCCACACCCATCACTGCCTCCATGAAGTGACTGATCCCCGGGGCCCTGGACCGTCCCGGGTTCCGGGCGCCCGCTCCGGACACCCGCTTGCGGATACCCGATTCCGGACGCCCGAAGTGAACGAACGTTATCGACAGCATCCCGCAAGCGGCCGTTTCGCGGTGCGGAGCGAGGGGGAAATCACACGGTGGGACACGTTCACTGCGCATCGCGACCGTTCCGGGCGGCCCGCCCGCTCGTTCCGGATCCGAAGCGCGAGGAGCCGGAACAGAGATACGGACCAGCGGGGAAAGACGGCGCCATCGGTGACCGCTCGTGTTCGCGGGGACGCGGACAGCGACTGCGGTGGCGGACCTGATCACGGTGCAGCACCGTGAGAGGTGAGTCAGGGTGCCGACGCCACGACCGGGCGACGTCAAGCAACCAGGAACGAGCAACGCAGTGCATCCCTCCACCGACCGCACGACCACCACCATCACCACCCCTCTCACCAGCCAGCACCGGTAACACCCGCAGCACCACCGTCACCGCCTCGTCCTCGTCCGGCTCCCACGAGTGCACACGGGGGACGCAGATGTCCTCCCACGTGCCGACGGGAGGTCGACCGATGAAGTCCACGGACACCGCCGCCACCGACACGGTCACCGGCGCCGCGAACCCGGCAACCGCAGCGACATCCACCCCGCACGCCACACCCGCCGGCCCCGCGAGCACCGCCTCCAGAGCTCTCTCCACGGCCCTCACCACGCTCTCCGCCCTCGTGGCCCTCGCCGACCTCCCGCCCTTTCGGGCCCTCCCCCGCCGCCTCCTGCCGGGCCGGCTCGCCGGTCTTTCGACGGTCCTGGTGAAGGCGACCGCGCTGGAGCTCGCGATCCTCGCCGGACATCTGGTGCTGTACCCCTCGGGCCTCACCCCGGAGCGCCGCGCCCCGCGCGTCCCCGCCCCCGCCGACGTCCCCTCGGCCACCCCGGAGCGCCCGCCGGTGCTGCTCCTGCACGGGTTCATCGACAACCGTTCGGTCTTCGTGCTGCTGCGCCGCGCCCTGGCCCAGCACGGCACCCGGCATCTGGAGTCCCTCAACTACTCGCCGCTGACCTGTGACATCAAGGCGGCCGCGACGCTGCTCGGCCGGCACGTCGAGGAGCTGTGCGAGCGGACCGGACGGGACCGGATCGACATCGTGGGCCACAGCCTGGGCGGTCTGATCGCCCGTTATTACGTGCAGCGGCTGGGCGGCGACCGCCGCGTCCGCACCGTCGTCACGCTCGGCACCCCGCACAGCGGCACCCGCGTCGCGCCGCTCGCGGACGCGCATCCGATCGTGCGGCAGATGCGGCCGGGCTCGTCGGTGATCGAGGAGCTGAAGGAACCGGCACCGGGCTGCACGACCCGCTTCGTGAGTTTCTGGAGCGACCTCGACCCGCTGATGGTCCCGCTGGAGACGGCCTGCGTCGACCACCCGGACCTGATCGCGCAGAACGTGCGCGTGACGGGCATCGGGCACCTGGCCCTGCCGGTGCATCCGGCGGTCGCGGCGGCCGTCCGCGAGGCGCTCGCCCCCGACCCGGTGGCCGGGGCGAACGGCGGCGCCGACACGCGCGGCGGTCTGACGGTCGCCTGACGACGACCTTTTCCAGGGGCTGTGTTCGAACCCGCGGCCCCTGCGGACGCCCAACTCGGCCAGAGCGGTACGTACCCGCACGTCCCGGGCTCCGGCCTTTTCGAACTCGTCTCGAACTCAGCGCCAAGCGCATGCCCGCAGTTCACCGAAACAACGCCGATTGCCCCTTTCCTGGAGCGGGGAAACCTGCCGAAGATTGTCGTGTGCTCGTACCGCCGGGTACAGTCGCCGCACTGCTCTGGCAGCCCCTGTCGTCGAGGCGAAAGAGAAGTTGGTGAACGACCGTCATCCGTCGGGGACCGCGCACGACGCGACCTACGACGGTTACTCCACGACCAGCTTCGCCACTGACCCGCTCTTCGGCGACCTGGCGGGCACGGACCCCTACGACACCGGCTCCTACGGCCACGTCCAGGACTCCGGACAGTGGTACGGAGCGGACGGGCAGCACCAGCAACAGCAGTACGCGCAGGCCGCGGACCCGTACGCGACGTCCTCGTACGAGACGCACGGGACGGGCGGTTACGACACCTCGGGGCTGTGGACCGACACCGGGTACGGGCAGCAGCAGACCGGGCAGTGGGACACGCAGTCCTATACCGGACACACGGGTTTTGACGGTACGTCAGAGTTCGGGACGCAGACCTTCGACGCCTCCGGGTTCCAGCACCCGGGCTACGACTCCACCTCGGCCGGCTTCCCGGCCGCGACGGCGGACTACACGGACTACGCGGCGACGACGTCCACGTTCGACGCCTCCGCCTATGAGACCTCCTCCTTCGAAACATCCTCGTTCGAGACGTCCTCGTTCGAGGCGCCGGGCTTCGACGCGGCGAACTTCGAGACCGGGAGCTTCCCCGGCGCCGGCCACGAGACCCCGGCGCACGGGACCGCCACGTTCGACGCCCCGGGCTTCGAGACCTCCGGCTTCGACTCCGCCGGTCTCGACTCGGCCGGTTTCGACCACTCGACCCTCCTCGGCACGACGTCCTACGACACCGGCGCCTACGACGCCACCGCCTGGAACTCGGCCGGCACCGAAACCCGGACCGCGCAGGCCGCCCCGTCCGCGCAGGACACGCTCCACGCCCACGTACCGGACCAGTACGTGCCCGAGGACGCCTACGACGCGGCCGACAGCCTGGCCACCTCCCCCGCTCCCGCCCCCGCCGACGCGGAGCAGGACGACGCGACGGACGCCGGGGACACCGCGGGCGGCGAGGAGCAACCGAACCCCTGGGAGCCGGAGTTGGCCCGGGCCGCGGCGCCGCGGAGCGCCCCGCGCGGCCGCGCGGCGGCCCGTCGCCGTACGCCCGCCAAGCGTTCCGCCCTGCTGACCGTCGCCGTGCCCTCGGTCTGCGCGATCGGTGTGGCGGGGGTCGCGGCCGCGTCCGTCGGCGGTCTCGGCGGCGAGGAGCCCAAGGAGACGAAGGCCGCCGCGGCGCCCGACGTCAAGACCGTGAAGCCCTCGGTGGCGAACAACAAGCTGGACACCCAGCTGCGCGGACTCTCCGCGGACGCGGGCGACTTCGCCGACCGGGCGAGCCGCACGCAGGAGCGCATCGACCTGAAGGCGAAGCAGGAGGCGGACCGCAAGAAGGCCGCCGAGGAGGCCGCCCGCAAGGAGGCGGCCCGCCCCAAGTTCGCCCTGCCGGTCTCGGCCCGCGGACTGTCCGCCTATTTCGGCCAGGCCGGCATCAACTGGATGTCCTCGCACACCGGCATCGACTTCCCCGTCTCGTACGTCCCCGTGATGGCGGCGACCGACGGCACCGTCCGCACCCAGTGGAACAGCGCGTACGGGAACATGGCGATCGTCACCGCCAAGGACGGCACCGAGACCTGGTACTGCCACCTGTCCCGGCACACGGTGCTGAGCGGGCCCGTGAAGGCGGGTGACGTCATCGCGACGTCCGGCGACTCCGGCAACTCGACCGGCCCGCACCTGCACTTCGAGGTGCACCCCGGTGGCGGCGCCGCGGTCGACCCGCTGCCGTGGCTGCGCAGCCACGGCCTCGACCCGACCTGACGGCCCCGTCCGGCCCCGCCCTGCCGGGTTACAGCTTCTCGACCGGCGCGTAGCGCAGCAGCAGCCGCTTCGGCTTCGGGTCGCCGAAGTCGATCGTCGCCTCCGCCTTGTCGCCCTGCCCGTTGACCCCCACGACCGTGCCCAGGCCGAACTGGTCGTGCGTGACGCGGTCGCCGACCGCGAGGGCCACGACCGGCTTGTCGCCCGCCCGCCCCCGGCTCGTGGCGAACGCGGGCGTCGTGCGCGAGCGCGACGACAGGGTCGACGACAGCGAGGCCGCGACACCGCTCTTGCCGAAGCCGCCGCCGGAGCCGCCGAAGCCACCGCGGCCGGCCGTCGCCGAAGGCGTCGCCGGACCCGTGCGCTTCCAGTCCAGGTGCGCGGCCGGGATCTCCTCCAGGAACCGCGACGGCGGGTTGTACGAGGGCTGGCCCCAGGCGCTGCGCATCGAGGAGCGGGTCAGATAGAGCCGCTCGCGGGCGCGCGTGATGCCGACGTAGGCGAGCCGGCGCTCCTCCTCCAGCTCCTTGGTCTGGCCGAGGGAGCGCATGTGCGGGAAGACGCCGTCCTCCAGGCCGGTCAGGAAGACCGTGGGGAACTCGAGGCCCTTCGCGGTGTGCAGGGTCATCAGTGTGATGACGCCGCTGCCGTCGTCGTCCTCGTCGGGGATCTGGTCGGAGTCGGCGACGAGCGCGACCCGCTCCAGGAAGTCCGAGAGCGTGCCGCCGGAGGCCTCGGTCTGCGCGCCCTCCTCCGCGGCCGCGTTCTCCTGCTCGAACTCCAGGGCCACGGCCGCGAGTTCCTGCAGGTTCTCGATGCGGGTCTCGTCCTGCGGGTCGGTGGAGGCCTGGAGCTCGGCGAGGTATCCGGTGCGCTCCAGGACGGCTTCGAGGACCGTCGCCGGGCCGGCGCCGGACTCGACGATCGTGCGCAGGTCCTCCATCAGCGTGTTGAACCGCTTCACCGCGTTCGTCGAGCGGGACGCCATCCCGTACGCCTCGTCGACCCGGCGCAGGGCCTGCGGGAAGGAGATCTTCTCGCGCTGGGAGAGGGCGTCGATCATGGCTTCGGCGCGGTCGCCGATGCCGCGCTTCGGCACGTTCAGGATCCGGCGCAGCGGGACGGAGTCCTCCGGGTTGGCGAGCACCCGCAGGTACGCGAGGACGTCCCGGACCTCCTTGCGCTCGTAGAAGCGGACGCCGCCGACGACCTTGTACGGGAGGCCGACGCGGATGAAGACCTCTTCGAAGACACGGGACTGCGCGTTCGTCCGGTAGAAGACGGCGACGTCGCCGGCCTTCGCGTCGCCCGCGTCGGTCAGCCGGTCGATCTCGTCGGCGACGAACTGGGCCTCGTCGTGCTCGGTGTCCGCGACGTAGCCGGTGATCTGGGCGCCCGCGCCCGCGTTCGTCCACAGGTTCTTGGGCCTGCGGGACTCGTTGCGCTCGATGACCGCGTTGGCCGCGGAGAGGATCGTCTGGGTGGAGCGGTAGTTCTGCTCCAGGAGGATCGTCGTCGCGTCCGGGTAGTCCTCCTCGAACTGGAGGATGTTGCGGATCGTGGCGCCGCGGAAGGCGTAGATCGACTGGTCGGCGTCACCCACGACGCACAGCTCGGCCGGGCCGGGGTCGTCCGCGCTCGGCGGCGCGTCCACGCCCGCCTCCACCTCCGCGTCGTGGGCGGCGGCGGTGCCGACCAGCTCACGGACCAGGGCGTACTGCGCGTGGTTCGTGTCCTGGTACTCGTCGACCAGGACGTGCCGGAAGCGGCGGTGGTAGTGCTCGGCGACGTCGGGGAAGGCGCGCAGCAGGTTGACCGTCGTCATGATCAGGTCGTCGAAGTCCAGCGCGTTCGCCTCGCGGAGGCGGGACTGGTACATCGCGTAGGCCTGGGCGAGGGTCTTCTCGAAGCCGTCGGCGGCCTGGGCGGCGAAGTCCTCCTCGTCGATCAGCTCGTTCTTCAGGTTGCTGATCTTGGCGCTGAAGGACTTCGGCGGGAACTTCTTCGGGTCGAGGTCCAGGTCGCGGCAGACCAGGGCCATGAGCCGCTTGCTGTCGGCCGCGTCGTAGATCGAGAAGGAGGACGTGAAGCCCAGCCGCTTGGACTCGCGGCGCAGGATGCGGACGCAGGCGCTGTGGAAGGTGGAGACCCACATCGCGTTCGCCCGCGGGCCCACCAGGGCCTCGACGCGCTCCTTCATCTCGCCCGCGGCCTTGTTCGTGAACGTGATCGCGAGGATCTGGCCGGGGTGCACGCCGCGCTGGGCGAGCAGGTACGCGATGCGGTGCGTGAGGACGCGGGTCTTGCCGGAGCCGGCGCCCGCGACGATGAGCAGGGGGGAGCCGCCGTGCACCACGGCCGCCCGCTGGTTCTCGTTCAGCCCCTCCAGGAGGGCCTCCGGGTCCAGGGCCGGGCGGGGCGCCCCGTCGCGGTAGTGCGTGTCCCGGTCCACGGGCGCGTCGAACTTCCCCCCGAACAGGTCGTCCGGAAGCGGCTCGGGGGCCCCGTCGTGCTCGGGGTCCTCGGGCGGCGGCGGGGGCTCCTCCGCAGGGGACTGGAGGCCGGCCAGGAAGCTGTCGTCAAAGAGGCTGCTCATCGCTCTCCGAGTCTAGGCCGCCCCACCGACAGCCCGCCGTCACCTTCACGGAGACGCTCCTCGCATTCACGGTGACACCCCTCGCACCACCCTTTGCGACGGCCCGGTAACCCAGCGCGACAGCAAAGGCCGTTCGGGGCCCGCGGCGTAGAGATCATGGAAATGGTCACGAAAATGTATCGGGCATATCGAACATCAACCTTCACAGCAGCAACACGAGTTGGCTACGGTGCTGCGCGGGCAGCCCGTCCCCCCGCCCGCGAACAACGCGGCGAGCGGGCAGCCCCCGCCGAGTTCCGTACGCCGAGAGGCAGGGAACCGGGGACCCACCGACCTTGGGGTGAATCGGTCAACAGTCCGGCGGCGCCGGATGGTTGGCCGTAGGGCAGCCTTCCGTACGACGTGCACCACCGCGCACCGAAGCGACGGTGTACGAGCCCGAACCCGACAGCTAACCCGGTAGGCGGATTACGGAAGGAGTCGCCTGCCTTGGCGTCGCACCGCAAGCCGCGTACCCGCTCCCGGATGACCGGCGGCACCCGTACGACCCCCGCGGTCGGCATCACGACCGCCGCCCTCACCTCCGTCGCGCTGCTCTCGCAGACGGCCCAGGCCGCGCCGGCCCAGCCCGCGAAGCCGAGCCTCGAAGAGGTGCAGAAGAAGGTCGACACGCTCTACCGCCAGGCCGAGGTGGCCACGCAGAAGTACAACGCGGCCCAGGAGCGGACCACCGGCAAGAAGAAGCAGGTCGATCATCTCCTCGACGACATCGCGCAGCGCACGGAGAAGATGAACACGGCCCGCGAGGAGCTCGGCCGGTTCGCCGCCGCGCAGTACCGCACGGGCGGGGTGAGCGACACGGCGACGATGTTCCTCGCGGAGAACCCCGAGGACTACTTCGCCCAGGACCAGCTGATGAGCCGGCTGACCTCCCGCCAGAAGAAGGCGGTCGACGACTACCAGGTGCAGCAGCGCGAGACGGCGAAGAAGCGCACCGAGGCGCAGGAGAGCCTGAAGCAGCTGACGACGTCGCAGACCGAGCTGAAGACGTCCAAGCAGACCGTCCAGTCGAAGCTCGCCGACGCCCGGAAGCTGCTGTCGGAGCTGACGGCCGAGGAGAAGGCGCGGCTGGCCGCGATCGAGCGGCAGAAGCAGGAGGCGGCCCGCAAGAAGGCCGCCGAGCTCGCCGCGAAGCAGAAGGCCGAGGAAGAGGCCAAGCGGAAGGCCGAGGAAGCCGCCCGCCAGGAGGAGGGCTCGGGCACCGGTTCCGGCACGACGGACCCGGGCACGGGCTCCGGTTCCGACTCGGGCTCGACGGACACCTCGTACGCCACGAAGGCCGCGAAGGCCCTCGCCTTCGCCAAGGCCCAGGAGGGCAAGCCGTACGTGTGGGGCGCGACGGGCCCGGACTCGTACGACTGCTCGGGGCTGACCGGGGCGGCCTGGAAGGCGGCCGGTGTCACGCTGCCGCGCACCACGTGGGACCAGGTGGAGTTCGGCACGACGGTCCCGCTGTCCGACATCCAGCCCGGTGACCTGGTCTTCTTCTACGACGACATCAGTCACGTCGGCATCTACAAGGGCGACGGCATCATGATCCACGCCCCGAAGCCGGGCGCGTACGTGCGCGAGGAGTCGATCTACTACGACGGCACCGCGTCGATCCACAGCGTGGTGCGCCCCGCCTGACGCCGCTCGCGGTTACGTTCGGGCGGTGGACCGCGACCGCCCGGACGTGCCCGGGACCCCCGACACCGCACCCGCCTCACCCTGGGCGACGATCCCGCCGGCCGCCGGCGCCGCCGTCATGGCCACCGGCATCGTCTCGATCGGCCTCCACCTGCTCGGGCAGGACGTGCTGTCGACGGTGTTCCTCGTGCTGGGCTCGGCGCTGTGGGGGCTGCTCGCGGTCGTGTTCCTCGCCCGCCTGTTCGGGGACCGGGGCCGCTGGGAGCGGGAGGCGGACACGCCCGCGGCGCTCACGGCGGTGGCCGCGACGTGTGTGCTCGGCACGCGGTACGCGCTGGCCGGGAGCCTCGGGTTCGCCGAGGTGCTGCTGGGGATCGCGGTGGTGGTGTGGCCGGTGCTGTTCGTGGCCGTGGTGCGGCACTGGCGGCCGAAGATGCCCGGCGCCGTCTTCATCACGTGCGTCGCGACGCAGGCCCTTGCGGTGCTCGGGGCGACGCTGAGCGCGTCGGCGCACGTGGCGTGGCTGGGCTACGCGGCGGTGGGGTTCTTCTGGTTCGGGCTCGTGGTCTACGCGGCGGCGTTCGTCCGCTTCGATCTGCGGCAGGTGCTGACCGGGGCCGGGGACCACTGGGTGGCGGGCGGCGCGCTCGCGATCTCGGCGCTCGCGGCGGCGCGGCTCGTGCTCGCGGGGCGGGCGGGTGACCTGTGGAACAACCAGGACACCGAGGTCCTGCGGTTCATGGCCGGGCTGCTGCTCACGCTCGATCTCAGCTGGTACGTCGTGCTGTGCGTGGGCGAGGTGGTGCGGCCCCGGCCGCACTACGACGTGCGGCGCTGGTCGACGGTGTTCCCGATGGGGATGACCGCGGTGGCGACGCTGATGGTCGCCACCGCCGTGGAGACGTCGTGGCTGGAGACGCCGGGGCGGGTGCTCGTGTGGATCGCGGTCGCGGTGTGGCTCGCGACGGCGACGGGAGCGGTCAGGTCGTCGGCGGCGCTCAGGTCCACAGGACGGCGATGAGGATGTTCGCCACGGTCAGCGCGCCGACCGTGAGGAACAGGGGCTTCTCCGCCTTCTCCTCGTCCCGCTTCACGTAGACGATGCCGAGGATGACGATCAGGATCGCGAGCTTCACGCCGATCTTGATGTTGTCGACGCTGTAGTCCTGGGCCTGGTTGAGGCCGACGAGGGCGACGCCGGTCACCAGCATCGTCAGCGCGCCGTGCAGCATCGCCTTGTTGAAGCGGGCGGTGCCCTGCTTCAGCGCCGGCATCTGCGTGAGGAACCCGCCGAGCAGCGAGGCGATGCCGATGATGTGCAGGCCGACGAAGAGGTGCAGGAGTACGTCCATGAGGCGGAGCCTAGCCAAGCGCCGGCCGGCCCCCTTCACCGCTCCCCCGCCCCTCCCCACCGGTCACGCACGAACACCGGACTGTCACACTCCGCCACAGCACGCAACAAAGGGGCCAGTTGGGGACAGTCCGACACCAACCCGTTACGCCGAGGTTTAGCGTCCTTCCTCAGGTGACCGGCTCCCCACCGCCGCCCGGCCAGGGGCGGCAGTCGGCCACCACCGCCGAGAAAGGTCCGGCGGCGGCCCGCTCCCCCCCGAGCGGGGCCGCGCGCGCCGCGGGTGGATACCACACCCCGGGGGGGCGCTCACCGCGGTGGCCAGAGCGCCCGAGAGAGAGGTGGGGCGGGGCGGGGGCGGCCC
>NZ_JBHYTK010000132.1:0-23431 GCF_042749255.1 Streptomyces sp. NPDC059524
ACTGCAGGGGGGACCCTGTGGGAGAGTAGGACGCCGCCGAACAAATTTTGAAGAAAACCCCGGACCGGGACACGGTCCGGGGTTTTCTGCGTTTAAGGGGAGTTTGAGGAGGCTTTATGCGCTACGAGTTGGTCATCTTCGACAACGACGGTGTTCTCGTCGACAGTGAGGTCCTTTCCAACACCCTTCTGGCCGGCTACCTCACCGAGCTGGGGCATCCCACCACGCTCGAGGAGTCGATCCGCGACTACATGGGCGCCGCGATGCACCGCGTCCACGACCTCGTGTTCGAGCGGAGCGGGCAGCGGTTGCCGGAGGACTTCGACGAGGTCTTCCACGCACGGGTCTTCGCCGCGTTCGATCGGGAGCTCCAGGCCGTCGACGGTGTCGTCGAGGTGCTGGAGAAGCTGAGCGCCGACGGGGTGGCGTACTGCGTCGGCTCGTCCGGGAGCCATGAGCGGATCCGGGTCGGGCACCGGAAGACCGGGCTGGACCGGTGGTTCGGCGAAGGTGAGGGTGCGGGGCGCGTCTTCAGCGCGCAGGACGTGGGGCGCGGCAAGCCCGCCCCGGACCTCTTCCTGTACGCCGCACAGCGGATGGGTGTGGCGCCCGAGCGGTGCGTGGTCGTCGAGGACAGTCCGCTCGGGGTGCGGGCGGCGCGGGCGGCGGGGATGGACGTCTACGGGTTCACGGCGATGACTCCGGCCGAGCGGCTGGAGGGCGCTGACGGGCTCTTCTCCGACATGCGGGAACTGCCCGTACTGCTGGCTGAGAAAAGTTGAACATCGCTCAGGTAACGGTCGTCTCATGCTTTGCCGAACCGTCTACCCACCAGTAAGAACCGGCTCTACTGTGCCGCCATGACGGACGGCATAGGTGGGGTCACGAGTGTGCTGCGCTGGGGGCGGAAGTCCCTCGCGTTGAGCTTTTTCGCGCAGGGTGCCGCGTTCGCGGTGCTGGTCACGAGGATCCCCGCGCTCCAGGACCAGTACGGAATCTCGGACGGGTTGCTGCCCGTGTTCCTGGCCGCCGTGCCGATCCTCGCGGGTGTGGGCAGCGTGGGGACCGAGCAGCTCGTGAAGCGGGTGCGGCCGAGCCAGGTGCTGCGGTGGTCGCAGCCCGTCCTGCTGCTGGCGCTGCTCGGCGTCGGGGCCGGCGACGCGATGTGGCAGGTGGCCGTCGCCCTGGGCGTCTTCGGGCTGTCCGTGGGTGCGCTGGACGCCTCGATGAACATGCTCGGGGTGAGCCTCCAGCGGGCGTACGGGCGGAGCATCATGCTCGGGTTCCATGCCGCGTACAGCCTGGGCGGGATCGTGGGGGCCTCGCTCGCCTGGGCGGGGGCGCACTGGGACCTGTCGCTGTTCCTGTCGTACCTGCCCGTGGTCGCCGTCGCGCTGCCGCTGTGTCTGCTGGGCAGCCGCTGGTACGTGGACGGGGCCGCCGGGGCGGAGACGGCGGCGGCCGGCGGGAAGGACAGCGGCATCGTCTTCAAGATGCTGCTGCCGCTGTGCCTGGTGATGTCGTTCGCGTACATCGGGGACTCGACGGTCTCCAACTGGAGCGCCAAGTACCTCCAGGACGTGCTGGGCAGCTCGGAGCAGCTGTCGACCGTTCCGTACAACGTCTACATGGTGATGACGCTGGTCGGGCGGGCCGTCGGCGATGTGGGGGTGCGGCGGTTCGGGCCGGTGACGGTGGTGCGCTTCGGGGCGGTCGTCGCGGCCGGGGGGTTCGGTGTCGTGGCCGCGGCGCCGGGGGCCTGGGTGGGCATGCTGGGGTTCACGCTGCTCGGGCTCGGGCTGTGTGTGATCGTGCCGCAGACGTTCGCGGCGGCGGGCCGGCTGTTCCCGAACGCGTCGGACGCGGCGATCGCGCGGCTGAACATCTTCAACTACGTGGGCTTCCTGGTGGGTTCGCCGCTGGTCGGGGCGCTGGGTGACGCGTGGAGCTATCGGGGCGCCATGCTCGTACCGATGGTGCTGGTGCTCGTCACGCTCGTGTACGCCCCTTCGTTCGGGCGGGGGACGGACCGATACGGTGGCGGGCATGAGCGGCCGCGCGCAGTTGATGTGGGACCCGGCGGTAGCGGGGTATGACTTCGGCACCGGGCATCCGATGGATCCGGTGCGGCTCGAACTGACCCGGGGGCTGGTGAGTGCGTTCGGGCTGGACCGGGAGGTCGAGGTCGTCGCCGCCAAGCGGGCGGGGGACTCGACGCTGCGGCTCGTGCACCGCGAGGACTACGTGGAGGCGGTGAAGGCCGCTTCCGCGGATCCCGAGGCCGCCGACCAGGCGTACGGGCTGGGGACCGTGGACGATCCGGCGTTCGCCGGGATGCACGAGGTGTCCGCGCTGATCGCGGGGCAGTCGGTGGGCGCGGCGGAGGCCGTGTGGCGGGGGGACGCGCTGCACGCGGTGAACTTCGCCGGCGGGCTGCATCACGCGATGCCGGGGGCCGCGTCCGGGTTCTGCGTCTACAACGACGCGGCGCTGGCGATCGCCCGGCTTCTGGAGCTGGGGGCGGAGCGGGTCGCGTACGTGGATGTGGACGTGCACCACGGGGACGGGGTGCAGGCCGCGTTCTGGGAGGACCCGAGGGTCCTGACGATCTCGCTGCACGAGCATCCGCGCACGCTGTTCCCGCAGACCGGCTGGCCGGAGGAGACCGGGGCGGACGGGGCCGCGGAGGGCTCGGCGGTGAACGTGGCACTGCCGGCCGGGACCGGCGACGCCGGCTGGCTGCGGGCCTTCCACGCCGTGGTGCCGGAGCTGCTCGCCGAGTTCCGGCCCCAGGTCCTGGTGACGCAGCACGGGGCGGACACGCACTTCGAGGATCCGCTGGCGCATCTCGCGGTGTCGCTGGACGCGCAGCGGGCCGTGCAGGTGGCCTGTCACGAGCTGGCGCACCAGCACGCGGACGGTCGGTGGGTCGCGCTCGGCGGTGGCGGGTACGCGGTCGTGGACGTGGTGCCGCGGTCGTGGACGCATCTGGTGGGCATCGCGGCCGGTCGGGAGATCGCGCCCGAGACGGTGATCCCGGACGGGTGGCGGCAGGACGCGTACGCGCGGACCCGCCAGCTGGCGCCGCAGCGGATGACGGACGGGCGGTGGCCGGTCTCGTACCGGGAGTGGGAGGCCGGGTACGACCCCGCGGACCGGCTGGACCAGGCGATCCTGGCGACGCGGAAGGCGGCCTTCCCGCTACGGGGTCTGCTGCCGTAGCGTGCGCCCCGGCGCGCGCCGTGCCGATTGCTCCGGCTGTTACTCCGACTGTGCGGTGTTCGGGCGTTCACGGGGCGGCCGGGGGCCCGATGGACCAGCATTTCCCGGGTGTTGAGCACCGGCGCCCTGCGTGCGCATCTGTTGGCGGCACGGCTCGCGGGGCCCGTGGCGACCTCGCGCGAGGTCAGCCTGCGCAGTTATCGGCTGTTCGCGGCGCGGGACCCCCGGGTGCTGCTCGGGCTGGATCCCGAGTGGGCGTGGGGGCCGCGGGAGCTGCTGGCGCTGATGGCGGACCGGTGCGGGGTGTCGGCGGACCCGGGGCAGGTGTCGGGGTGCGACGTCATCGATCCGGAGCGGACGCTGCTCGCGCTCGACGCGTTCGCGGACCGGCTGGGGCGGGCGGCCGAGGCGCGCGTTCCGGTGCTGTTCGGTACGGGGCATCCGCACCGTTTGCTCGGTTTCTACGCCGCGCTTGCGGACGCTCTGTCGGCGGCCGGCTGTCCTGTTCTCACTCCGGCGCAGGGTCGCCGTGTCGACATAACGACCCGGTTCGGTCTACGCACGTACAACCTGGACTACGTACGGGGCGTCGCGCTGGTGCGCGAACCCGGCGCGCGGCCGCCGGGTGGTGAGACCGGCGCGCACACGCATTCGCCGCTCCCGGTTCGGACGGTGCTCGGGGCGCTCGCCGAGGCCGGGGCGCCGCTGCCGGGGCTCGTGGTCGGGGATCACGGCTGGGTCTGCGGCGCAGGTCAGTTGGGGTTCGAGGCGATCGGCCTGGCGGACACGGACGATCCGGCGCTGTTCGTGGGGGAGGCGGAGGGGCAGGTGTCCGTCGTCGTTCCGCTTGATGACGGCGTGCGGTCCGTCTACTACCGCCCACTCACGCGCTATGTACTCAATCGAGCGTGTCTGTCACAGTAGGCCGCCTGATCGCTGCTCCTCTTCCCCACTCGCATCACCCGCCCCTACATTGGGGAGTGAGCACGCAACGACGTTGAGTCACCGGAAGGGGAAGCCGGTGGCCGTCGAGTGCGGAAGGTTCAGGTGTGACATGGCTGCTGGTGAGAGTAGGCCTCTGAACGAGGTGCAGTTTTTGACCGTGGCGGAAGTGGCCGCGGTCATGCGAGTGTCCAAGATGACCGTGTACCGGCTGGTGCACAGTGGTCATCTGCCCGCGATCCGCGTGGGGCGGAGCTTCCGTGTCCCGGAGCAAGCGGTTCACGAGTACCTCCGCGAGTCCTATGTGGGGGTGGAAACGGCCTGACGGGTGCGCTCCGGGAGGGCCGCGGGCGATCCCCCGGCGGACCCGGAGACCCCTCGATTTCAAGCTCGGCACTCGGGCGGGGTAGGCTAGCCCCTCGTAGGTCGTGTGGGCCCCAATTAGCCCCGCACCGAGTGATTGTCCCTGCAGTGCAGGGGTTGTCCGAGAAGTGAGCGAGGGTAATCGTGGGCTCTGTTATCAAGAAGCGGCGCAAGCGGATGGCGAAGAAGAAGCACCGCAAGCTGCTGAAGCGCACCCGCGTGCAGCGTCGTAACAAGAAGTAAGCGACTGCTGCGACAAGCGCGCACTGTGGCCCTTTCACCGATCGGTGGAGGGGCCACAGCGCGTTCCGGGGGCTTTCGTCGTCCGCCGTACTGTGGATGTGGTCACTTCCTGCATCGCCAGGTCATCACAGCGCAACATCGAGGCGCTAACGTGACCCGCAGGCCATGCCCGTGGGGCGCGGCGGGCCGGACGGAAGGTAGGCGCTGATCTTGGGCAAGGTCGTGCTCGTGACCGGGGTGGCCCGGCAGCTGGGTGGCCGTTTCGTGCGGCGGATCCAGCGGGACCCCGAGGTGGACCGGGTGATCGGGGTGGACGCCGTGCCGCCCGCGCACCATCTGGGCGGGGCCGACTTCCTGCAGGCCGACATCCGCCAGCCCGCGATCGCCCGGGTGCTCGCCGAGCACTCCGTGGACACGGTCGTGCATCTCGACGTGACGGGGACGGCCCTGGTCGCCGGGGGCCGCGGCGCGGTCAAGGAGACCAACGTCATCGGGACGATGCAGCTCCTCGGCGCGTGCCAGAAGGCGCCCAGCGTCCGGCGGCTCGTCGTGAAGTCCAGTACGAACGTGTACGGGTCCGCGCCGCGCGACCCGGCCGTGTTCACCGAGACGACGCCGCCCAAGTCGCTGCCGAGCGGTGGCTTCGCGAAGGACGCGGTGGAGGTCGAGGGGTATGTGCGCGGGTTCGCCCGGCGCCGGCCCGACGTCGCCGTGTGCGTGCTGCGCTTCGCCAACATCCTGGGGCCGACGGCCGATTCGCCGCTCGCCGAGTATCTGTCGCTGCCGGTCATGCCGACCGTGTTCGGCTACGACCCGCGGCTGCAGTTCGTGCACGAGGACGACGTCATCGAGGTGCTGCGGATCGCCTCGCACGAGCCGGCCCGGGGCACGCTCAACAGCGGGACGTTCAATGTCGCCGGGGACGGGGTGCTGCTCCTCTCCCAGTGCTCGCGGCGGCTCGGGCGGCCGACCGTGCCGGTGCTGCTGCCGGCGGTGAACTGGGTGGGCGGCGCCCTGCGCACGCTCGGGGTCACGGACTTCTCGCCGGAGCAGATCCGGCTCCTGACACACGGTCGGGTCGTGTCCACGGTGCAGATGCGCGAGACACTGGGGTACCGGCCGAAGTACACGACGGCGGAGACGTTCGAGGACTTCGTCCGCAGCCGGGGTCCCGGGCTGCTGCCGCCGCGGGCCCTGGCCGGGGCCGTGGACAGGATCGCGGCGCTGCCCCTGCTCGGCGGCACGCCAGGTCACCCCCCGACGCACAGCGCCAACTGAGGAGCGCAGGAACGATGGCGGACGCCAAGGTCATTCCGTTCGACGACGACCGGTCGCGAGGGGCCGCCGGCAAGGGGGCGGCAGCGCGCCGCAGGGGGCCCGGCGGTGGCCGGCGCCGGGGTGAGCCCGCGGCGGTGGCCGAGGTGCAGCCCCTGCCCGTGCCCGAGCCCGCGCGGCCCGAGCCGGAGCAGGCCGCCGATTCCGAGCCCGCGCGCACGCCCCGGAGCGGGCTGGAGCGGCGGATCGCGGGCGGCCTGTCCTTCCTGCGCCGCCGGATCACAGGGGACTACGAGGTCGACGAGTTCGGCTACGACCAGGAGCTCACCGACCAGGTCCTGATGTCGCTGCTGCGGCCGGTCGCGGAGAAGTACTTCCGCGTCGAGGTGAAGGGCGTGGAGAACATCCCGAAGGAGGGCGGCGCGCTGATCGTCGCCAATCATTCGGGGACGCTGCCGCTGGACGGCCTGATGATGCAGGTCGCCGTCCACGACCACCATCCGGCCAACCGGCACCTGCGGCTGCTCGCGGCGGACCTCGTGTTCATGCTGCCGGTGGTCAACGAGCTGGCCCGCAAGGCCGGGCACACGCTGGCCTGCGCCGAGGACGCGCAGCGGCTCCTGGAGTCCGGCGAGCTGGTCGGCGTCATGCCAGAGGGCTTCAAGGGGATCGGCAAGCCGTTCAGCGAGCGCTACAAGCTGCAGCGCTTCGGCCGGGGCGGCTTCGTGTCGACGGCTCTGCGCGCGGGCACCCCGATCGTGCCGTGCTCGATCGTCGGGGCGGAGGAGATCTACCCGATGATCGGCAACGCGAAGACTCTGGCGCGGGTCCTCGGGTTCCCGTACTTCCCGATCACGCCGACGTTCCCGTGGCTGGGTCCGCTGGGCGCGGTGCCGCTGCCGACGAAGTGGACGATCCAGTTCGGCGAGCCGATCCCGACGGACGGGTACCCGCCGGAGGCGGCGGAGGACCCGATGCTGATGTTCAACCTGACCGACCAGGTCCGCGAACAGATCCAGCACACGCTCTACAAGCTCTTGGTGCAGCGGCGGTCGGTGTTTTTCTGAGGCGGGGTTTCTGAGGGGTGCGGGCATGAGGAAGGGCCCGGGGCACTACCCCGGGCCCTTCCTCTTCCGCGGGTGCTAGTTCGCGTCCTCGCCCTCGATGCCCAGGCCGGGCAGGATGCCGGGGAGCAGCGGGGGCAGGGTGACGTCCGGCTGGGCCGGGGTCGTGCTGCCGGAGCCGGAGCGGCCGTCGGTCGGGGACGTGGACGGCTTGTCCTCCGGCGGGTCGAGGAGACCGCCCGCGGCGCCGCCGAGCAGACCGTCGTCCTCCTTGCCGGTGCCCGAGCTGGACGGCTTCGGCTTCGTCGACGAACCGGCGCTGTGCTCCGGGCTCGACGAACCGGACGGCGTCGAGGAATCCGTGCCCGAAGCGCCCGGCGCCGTGGCGCCGTCCCGCGCCGGGTCGGAGGAGCCGCCCCGGTCCGGGGTCCGCGGCAGCAGCGAGCGCAGCGGACCGACCTCTTCGTCTATGGCGGCGAAGACCGAGCTCACCTCGTCCCGTACGTCGCCGAGCTGGACCGGGAGCTTGCCGCTGAGGGCCGTCCAGGTCTTGCGGTGCGACTCGGTGAACGAGGACAGGGCCTGGATCGGGCCGAGCGACCCGTCCCGCTTGTACGCCTCGCTGAGCAGGCGGTGGCCCTCCGAGGCGTCGTAGCGCATGCCGGACAGGGCGCGGCGGACCTCGCCGACGGACTCGTGGTCGAGCTGACCGGTGCGGCCGCCGCGGTCCATCAGGCGGCGCGCCTCGCCGAGCCGGGTGGAGGCCTGGTCCAGGTAGATCTGCCCGCGGTCGGAGTCGCTGTCGGCCATGCCGAGCTTGACGTCCTCCATGCCGCGCTTCAGCCCGTAGAGCGAGTCACCGGGCAGCGCGTCGGAGCTGGCCGCGGCCACTCCGCTGAACGCGCCCGCGGCCACCCCGACCGTGAGGCCGCCCGCGGCGATGCCCTTGGACAGGCGCGAGCGGGGACGGAGCTTGCCGAGCGGGGTCGCCCGGTGGGCACCCTTGCTCTTGCGCTGCTCGGGTACGGCCGGATTCGCGCCCTCCTTGAACATGGCCTCCATGGCGGCCACGAGCTGGGCCCGCTGCACCACCTTGACCTCGGGGTCGAGCTCCGGCCTGGGCAGGTCGCCCAGACCCTCGGCCAGGGACAGCAGCCTGTCCTGCCCGCTCTCTGCCTGGTCGCTGTGCTGAGCCGCCGGCTCCGCCGGCTGCCGCGCCGCCGGGTCCCGGTCGGACTGCTCCTCCAGGGCCTGGGCGAAGGCGTTCGCCCGCCGGTGTGCCGATACGTTCGCGATCACTGGCGGCACCTCCTCTCGTCATGACGGTCGACTCCCATGTCGACTCCCCAGGGGGTCCTGAGGGTTGCACGGCCGCGCCGGCGTGCACCCGATCGAGTGAGTGCGGCCGGTCCGGACGTGACCACAGGGAGCCTGCATCCCGCACAACGAGCGGCGCGGCACTTGGGTTACGCGCGAAAGATGATCCGACCGCGATCCCATCCGGCTTTCACAGAAGGTGAGTTGAGGGTCGCCTTCCGTGACGGCCGGTGGGGTGATCCGGGGTGATCCGGGGGGTGAATCAGCGCGCGTCGTCGGGGAGGAGCCGGGCCAGCGTGCGGACGGCCCGGTATTGGAGGGTCTTGATCGCGCCCTCGTTCTTGCCCATCACGCGCGCGGTCTCGGCGACGGACAGGCCTTGCAGGAAACGCAGCGTGACGCACTCCTGCTGCTGCGGGTTGAGCCGGCGCACCGCGTCGAGCAGGGCCGCGTTGGAGAGGGACTCCAGGACGGAGTCCTCGGGGCTGCGCTCCACCTCGTTGGCGTCGAGCATCTCGCCGGTGGTGACCTCGAGGCGGAAGCGGCTGGACTTGAAGTGGTCGGCGACCAGGTTCCGCGCGATCGTCACGAGCCAGGCGCCGAAGTCACGGCCCTGCCAGGTGAAGGTGCCGATGCGGCGCAGGGCGCGCAGGAAGGTCTCGCTGGTCAGGTCCTCGGCCGTCGCCTTTCCGCCGACGCGGTAGTAGATGTAGCGGTAGACGGTGTCGCTGTACTGGTCGTACAGCCGGCCGAAGGCGTCGGCCTCACCGGCCTGTGCGCGCTCGACCAGATCCATCATGCGGGCGCTGTCACTGTCCGCGGCGGGCCGGCGGGCGGTGGACGTACCCGAGGCGCCGGCGGCTCCGGAGCGCGCTCGTCTGCCGGCCGTGGCCGCTCCGGTGTTGGCCAGGGCGAAGCACGGACCGGTGGGACCGGTCGCTGCGGGGGCGGCGACGGCAAGGGCGGGGACGGCGTACGCGGTGGGGACGAAGCCGCGCAAGCGGTCTACGACCGTTGCGCGCAGCGTAGCCAGGCCCGAGGCGTCAACCCCGACGTGTGGGTACACGGGACTCCCAGAGGCAGAGCTTCCATCACGTGCAGTGCGGGACCGTTCACCCGTCGTGCTGACGTGTGGGTACCGAAATGCGTCTGAGGAGAATAACGCTTCGTGCAGGGAGCGCTACACCCAGTTGCTCAAATCACCGGTTCCGTCACTTCTGCAGCTGTTCGGAGGTGGTTCAAGTACCGGAGAGTGATCAGTTGTTGATCGATTGAGGTCAGATTCCGGCTGTGCCGGTGACGCGTTGTGGTCGAGTGGTATCAACGGGACTGCCGCGCCGCCGGGGCGGGTAAGCCCACCCGAATCGGCGGGAGTCAGCGGCGGCGGCGGTGCAGCGCGATCGCCGCGGCGGTGCCGCCCGCGAGCGCGCCGACGCCGGCCGCGGCCGGGATCCCGACCTTGGCGGCCTTGCGGCCCGTGCGGTAGTCGCGCAGCCGCCACTCCCGCTCCCGCGCGTACTTGCGCAGTTTGGCGTCGGGGTTGATCGCGTACGGGTGCCCGACGAGCGAGAGCATCGGGATGTCGTTGTGCGAGTCGCTGTACGCGGCGCAGCGGCCGAGGTCCAGGGCCTCGGCGGAGGCGAGCGCGCGGACGGCCTCGGCCTTCGCGGGGCCGTGCAGCGGTTCGCCCACGAGCTTGCCCGTGTAGACGCCGCCGATGGACTCGGCGACGGTGCCGAGGGCGCCGGTCAGGCCGAGGCGGCGGGCGATCACGGTGGCGATCTCCACCGGGGCGGCGGTGACCAGCCAGACCTTCTGGCCCGCGTCGAGGTGGGCCTGGGCGAGGGCGCGGGTGCCGGGCCAGATCCGCTCGGCCATGTACTCGTCGTAGATCTCCTCGCCGATGGACATCAGCTCGGAGACGCGGTGGCCCTTGACGATGGACAGGGCGCTGTCGCGGGCGTCCTGCATGTGCTCGGGGTCCTCGACCCCGGCGATCCGGAACCAGGCCTGCTGCCAGGCGAACCGGGTCAGCTCGCGGCGCTGGAAGAACTTCCGCTTGTACAGGCCGCGGCCGAAGTGGAAGATCGCGGCGCCCTGCATCACCGTGTTGTCCAGGTCGAAGAAGGCGGCGGCCTTGTCGTCGCCGACGACCGGGAACTCCGGTTCCTGCGCGGGCTGTTCCAGCGCCTGCTGGTCCTCCAGCTCCTGGGAGGACTTGCGGGCGGCCTCGGCAGAGGCCTCGCCGGCCAGCACGCTCCGCGCGGTGGCGGAGCGCCTACGGGGTGTGAGCCATCCAAGAGCGGCCATGCGGCGAGCATAGCCAGTTTGTTCGGTGGTTCCGGAGTCGAGGGGATTTCGGGAAGCTGTAGTTCTGTGAAATCCGTGCGTCCTGCGTGACGTGCGCCGGGGTGACAATGGCCGGTATGAGTCCCGTCTTTCGCAGAAGAGAGAAGAAGGACCCGAGCGAGCGGGTCGTCACGCTGATCGGGAAGCCCGGCTGTCACCTGTGTGATGACGCACAGGTGGTCATCGAGAAGGTGTGCGCCGAGGTCGGAGCATCCTGGGAGAAGAAGGACATCACCGAGGACGAGGAGCTGTACCGCAAGTACTGGGAGCAGATCCCGGTCGTGCTCGTCGACGGGGCGCAGCACGACTTCTGGCGCGTGCAGGAGGAACGGCTGCGGCGTGCGCTCACCTCGTAGCACACCGCGTACGGAGTGAGGGCGAGGCCCCCGACCGGTCGTGCAGATCACTGACCGACCAGTCCAACTCGCCCCGAAAGTCGCTTAGGATCGGGGGCGGTTTTGGTCTCGGGGGCGTGGATCGTAAGGAAGGTGTGCGGTTTTGCCCCCGACAGGTGTGCAACGAAGCAGCCCGCGCGCCGGTTCCCGTTACGGGTGCGAAGGGCGCGTGACCCCGGTCACGTTGGCCGGGCAAATCGGACACCATCTTTGTGCACGCGTTCACAAAGACATAGCCTGCATTCGACGGGGCGGTCACGGAAGTTTCAGCCGCCCGCAGCCCCGCTCTACCCGCAGGAGCACCGTGGCAACTGGCCGAACTCACCGACCGGCGACCCGCAGCCGAGGGATTCCCGAGGCCACCGTCGCCCGGCTTCCGCTGTACCTCCGCGCCCTCACCGCTCTGTCGGAGCGTTCGGTGCCCACGGTCTCCTCCGAGGAGCTCGCGGCCGCGGCGGGGGTCAACTCCGCGAAGCTGCGCAAGGACTTCTCCTACCTCGGCTCGTACGGCACCCGCGGTGTCGGCTACGACGTCGAGTACCTCGTCTACCAGATCTCGCGCGAGCTGGGCCTGACCCAGGACTGGCCGATCGTCATGGTCGGTATCGGTAACCTCGGCGCGGCCCTGGCCAATTACGGCGGCTTCGCCTCGCGCGGCTTCCGCGTCGCGGCACTGATCGACGCCGACCCGGCGATGACCGGCAAGTCCGTCGCGGGCATGGCCGTGCAGCACGCCGACGACCTCGAGAAGATCGTCGACGAGAACGGCGTGTCGATCGGCGTCATCGCGACCCCGGCCGGCGCCGCGCAGCAGGTCTGCGACCGCCTGGTCGCCGCCGGTGTCACCTCCATCCTGAACTTCGCGCCGACCGTGCTGTCCGTCCCGGACGGCGTCGACGTGCGCAAGGTCGACCTCTCCATCGAGCTGCAGATCCTCGCCTTCCACGAGCAGCGCAAGGCCGGGGACGCCGCGGACGAGGCCGAGGTGCCGCCCGCCGCGGGCGGTGTCGGTGTCGAGGGCCCGGCCGCCAAGGTCACCAAGGCCGCCCCCTCCGGCGGCAGCGACCGCAAGGGACCCGACGGGGACGTCCCCGCCGTGATGCCGGCATGAGTCTCCTCGTCGTCGGGCTGAGCCACCGCAGCGCACCGGTCAGCGTCCTGGAGCGCGCGTCGCTTAACGCGGACGCCCAGGCCAAGCTGCTGCAGGACACCCTCGCGGCCGAGCCGGCCGCCGAGGCCGGCGTGCTCGCCACCTGCAACCGCATCGAGCTGTACGCGGACGTCGACAAGTTCCACGCCGGTGTCGCCGAGCTGTCGACCCTGCTCGCGCAGCACAGCGGCGTGGGCCTGGACGAGCTCACCCCTTATCTCTATGTGCACTACGAGGACCGGGCGGTGCACCACCTGTTCTCGGTGGCGTGCGGCCTCGACTCGATGGTCGTCGGCGAGGGCCAGATCCTCGGCCAGATCAAGGACACGCTGGCCCGCGCCCAGGACCTGCACTCCGCGGGCAAGCTCCTCAACGACCTGTTCCAGCAGGCGCTGCGCGTCGGCAAGCGCGCCCACTCGGAGACCGGCATCGACCGGGCCGGGCAGTCGCTGGTCACCTTCGGCCTGGAGCAGCTCGCGCTGGGGCAGCCGGTCGAGGCCTGGGCGAAGGGCAAGCGGGCGCTGGTGATCGGCGCCGGTTCGATGTCCTCGCTCGCCGCGGCCACGCTCGCGCGGGCCGGGGTCGCCGAGGTCGTCGTCGCCAACCGCACCCTGGAGCGCGCCGAGCGCCTCGCCGAGATCATCACCGACGGCGGCACCGCCGCGCGGGCCGTCGCGATGGACGCGGTGGCGGACGAACTGACACGTGCCGACGTCGCCATCTCCTGCACCGGCGCGACCGGCCTGGTCCTGACCGCGGACGCGGTGCGGGCCGCCGTCGCGGGCCGTACCCCGACCGCGGGCGCCGACGTGCCGGCTCCGGCCGCGCCCGCCGCGGGCCGTACCGCGGCCGCCGACGGCTGCCCGGTGGAGACGGTGCGCGGCGGGCTGCCGATGGAGAGCGGCTTCTCCGTCGAGGGCGAGGCCGCCGTCGCCGGATTCGACGCGGCCGCCCTGGAGCAGCACGGCGCCTGGGTGGACAACGCCCCGGCCGACCGGGTCAGCCCCGCCCCGCAGCCCTCCGAGGCCGAGGCCATCGCGGCGCTCGCCGCCGTGGGCCGGGTGCCGGAGATGCGCCGCGAGCGCACGCCCGAGCCGCCGGCCCGCCCGGTCGCGCTCGCGCTGCTCGACCTGGCGATGCCGCGGGACATCGACGCGGCCGCGCACCGGATCGACGGGGTGCGCCTCGTCGACATCGAGTCGCTCGCCGAGGCGTCCGCGGACGCCCCGATGGCCGCCGACGTGGACCAGGTGCGGGCCCTCGTGGCCGACGAGGTCACCGCGTTCGGCGCCGCGCAGCGGGCCGCGCACATCACGCCGACCGTCGTCGCGCTGCGCACGATGGCCGCGGACGTGGTGACGAACGAGATCGCCCGCCTCGACGGCCGGCTGCCCGGCCTGGACGAGAAGCAGCGTGCGGAGATCACCCAGACCGTGAAGCGCGTGGTGGACAAGCTGCTGCACGCGCCGACCGTACGGGTCAAGCAGCTGGCGGCCGAGCCCGGCGGTGCCGGGTACGCGGACGCGCTGCGGACCCTGTTCGACCTGGACCCGGAGACGGTCGCCGCCGTCTCCCGGGCCACCCCCCGAGACCGTGAAGACGCGGTAGGCAAGAATCGAGGCCCGGCATGACCGCCGAGAGAGCACTGAGGCTGGGGACGCGCCGCAGCAAGCTGGCCATGGCCCAGTCCGGGCATGTCGCCGACGCGGTGCGCCAGGTGACCGGCCGTGAGGTCGAGCTCGTGGAGATCACCACGTACGGCGACACCTCCCGGGAGCACCTGGCGCAGATCGGTGGCACCGGTGTCTTCGTGACCGCGCTGCGCGACGCGCTGACGCGGGGCGAGGTGGACTTCGCGGTGCACTCGCTCAAGGACCTGCCGACCGCGCAGCCCGACGACCTCACGCTGGCCGCCGTGCCGCTGCGCGAGGACCCGCGGGACGTGCTGATCGCGCGTGACGGACTGAAGTTCACGGAGCTGCCCGACGGCGCTCGCGTGGGCACGGGTTCGCCGCGCCGCATGGCCCAGCTCAACGCGTACGCGAAGAGCCACGGGATGCGGATCGAGACCGTACCGATCCGCGGGAACATCGACACCCGGATCGGGTTCGTCGAGAAGGGCGAGCTGGACGCCGTGGTTCTCGCGGCCGCCGGGCTCAGCCGGATCGGCCGGACGGAAGAAGTGACCGACTTCCTGTCCACCGACATCGTTCTGCCCGCCCCCGGTCAGGGGGCCCTGGCAGTCGAGTGCGCCGCCACGAACGGTGCGCTCGCCGCCGCGCTCGCCGAGCTCGACGATCCGTTCACCCGGTTCGCCGTGACCGCCGAGCGTTCCCTGCTCGCCGCCCTGGAGGCCGGCTGCAGCGCACCCGTGGGTGCTCTCGCCGACCTTCTGGCCGATGGGCAGATTGTCAAGGAAATGCGCCTGCGCGGCGTCGTCGGCACCACCGACGGCTCCGAGCTGGTGCAGCTGTCCACCACCGGTCCCGTGCCCACGTCGCACGACGAGGCGCTGGCGCTCGGGCGGGAACTTTCCGCCGAGATGCTGGCCAAGGGCGCGGCCGGTCTGATGGGGGAGCGAGCACTTTGAGCCCCACCACCGCTGAATCGACCGCCTGTGCACCGGGGCACGTCACCTTCCTGGGTGCCGGTCCCGGTGACCCGGGACTGCTGACCCTGAGGGCCGTGGAGGCCCTGACCCGAGCGGATGTGCTGATCGCCGAGCCCGAAGTGCTCGACGTCGTCCGCGCGCATGCCGGGGCGGGCGTCACCGTGCTCGACGCCGAGGGCGCACCCGGGCAGCCCGGCACCGCTGACGAGTCGTCAACTGTCGTCGCGGTCCCGGCTCCGAGGGACTGGGCCAATCTTGTCATGGAGGCCGCGCGGGGCGGCAAGCGGGTCGTCCGTGCGGTGTCCGGCGACCCCGGGCTCGACACGTACGCGGCCGAGGAGATGCTCGCCTGCGCCTCCGCCGGCATCGACTTCGAGGTCGTGCCGGGTGTCGCGGCGGCCGTCGGCGTGCCCGCGTACGCCGGTGTCCCGCTGCGGGACGCGCAGGGTGCCGACGTGCGGTTCGTGGACGCCCGTACGGCGACCGAGCGGTGCTGGACCGAGGTCGGGGCGTCCGACGGCACGGTCGTCGTGTCGACGACGCTCGACGCGGTCGCGGCGGCCGCCGGTGAGCTGGTGGCGGCGGGCCGCAAGCCCGACACCCCGCTCTCGGTGACGGTGGCCGGTACGACGACGCGTCAGAAGACGTGGACGGCGACGCTCGGCACCATCGCGCAGACGTTCAAGCAGGCCAAGGTGCTGCCCTCGCCCGAGGGGAACCGGCCGGTGATAGCCGTGGTCGGTGAGCGCAGTGCCGCCGCCCAGCGTGACCAGCTGTCCTGGTTCGAGTCGAAGCCGCTGTTCGGCTGGCGGGTGCTCGTGCCGAGGACGAAGGAGCAGGCCGCTTCGCTCTCCGACCAGCTCAGCTCGTACGGGGCGGTGCCGCACGAGGTGCCGACGATCGCCGTCGAGCCGCCGCGCACGCCGCAGCAGATGGAGCGCGCGGTCAAGGGTCTGGTGACGGGCCGCTACGAGTGGATCGCCTTCACGTCGGTCAACGCGGTCAAGGCGGTGCGCGAGAAGTTCGAGGAGTACGGGCTCGACGCGCGGGCCTTCGCCGGGATCAAGGTCGCGGCGGTCGGCGAGCAGACGGCGAACGCGCTGATCGCGTTCGGTGTGAAGCCGGATCTGGTGCCGAGCGGTGAGCAGTCGGCCGCCGGTCTCCTGGAGGACTGGCCGCCGTACGACCCGGTCTTCGACCCGATCGACCGTGTCTTCCTGCCGCGCGCCGACATCGCCACGGAGACGCTGGTCGCCGGGCTGATCGAGCTGGGCTGGGAGGTCGACGACGTCACGGCGTACCGGACCGTGCGCGCGTCGCCGCCGCCGGCGGAGACCCGTGAGGCGATCAAGGGCGGCGGCTTCGACGCCGTGCTGTTCACGTCGTCCTCGACGGTCCGCAACCTGGTCGGTATCGCCGGCAAGCCGCACAACGTGACGGTGATCGCCTGCATCGGTCCCGCCACGGCGAAGACCGCCGAGGAGCACGGGCTGCGGGTCGACGTCATGGCTCCGGAGCCGTCGGTGCACAAGCTGGCGGCGGCGCTGGCCGAGTTCGGCGCGCGGCGCCGGGACGCGGCCGTGGAGGCCGGGGATCCGGTGACGCGGCCGAGCGAGCGGCGGCCGGGGGCGCGTCGTCGGCGGGCCGCGCCGTAAGGCAGTGTTGAGGGGCGGGTGCTCGGCTTCGGCCGGATGCCCGCCCCGCTTCGTTTTCGTAGGTACGTGTAGGTACGAGGTGACAGTGCAGTGACTCGGTACGGCTCTTTCCCCGGTTCGCGGCCCCGGCGGCTGCGCTCGAATCCCACCATGCGGCGGATGGTCGCCGAGACGCGGCTGCATCCGGCCGATCTGATCCTGCCCGCGTTCGTGCGCGAGGGGATCGACGCCCCGGTCGAGATCGGGTCCATGCCCGGCGTGTACCAGCACACCCGTGACTCGCTGAAGAAGGCGGCGGCCGAGGCCGTCGAGGCGGGCGTCTCCGGGATCATGCTGTTCGGTGTGCCGCTGGACGAGAAGAAGGACGGCGCCGGCACGGACGGCACCGACCCCGACGGGATCCTCCAGGTGGCGCTGCGCGACGTGCGGGCCGAGGTCGGCGACGACCTGCTCGTCATGTCGGACCTGTGCCTCGACGAGTTCACCGACCACGGCCACTGTGGCGTCCTCGACGAGCACGGCCGGGTCGACAACGACGCGACGCTGGAGCGGTACGCGGAGATGGCGCAGGTCCAGGCCGACGCGGGCGCCCACGTGGTGGGTCCGAGCGGCATGATGGACGGCCAGATCGGCGTCATCCGTGACGCCCTCGACCAGATCGGCCGCGACGACGTCGCGATCCTCGCCTACACGGCGAAGTACTCCTCCGCCTTCTACGGTCCCTTCCGCGAGGCCGTCGGGTCCTCGCTCCGGGGCGACCGCAAGACGTACCAGCAGGACCCGGCGAACGCGCGGGAGTCGCTGCGGGAGCTGGCGCTCGACCTCGAGGAGGGCGCCGACATGGTCATGGTCAAGCCGGCCGGACCGTACCTCGACATCCTGGCCAAGGTCGCCGAGGCCTCGGACGTGCCGGTCGCCGCGTACCAGATCAGCGGTGAGTACGCGATGATCGAGGCGGCGGCGCAGCGCGGCTGGATCGAGCGGGACCGGGCGATCATGGAGTCGCTGACCGGCATCAAGCGGGCCGGGGCGAGCATGATCCTCACGTACTGGGCGACCGAGGTGGCTCAGCAGTTGGGCTGATCCCCGGCAGGATCCACGGGTCCGCGCGGCAGAATCGTGGCATGACGACGATCTCCGCGCGTGCCCTCAACCGGTCGACACTGGCACGGCAGTTGCTCCTGGAGCGCGCCGGGGTGCCGGCCGAGGACGCGGTACGGCGGGTTGTCGCGCTTCAGGCGCAGCAGCCCGCTTCGCCGTATGTGGCCCTGTGGAACAGGGTGGAGGGCTTCGAGGCGTCGGCGCTGGACGCCCTGTTCGCCGGCTACCGGGTCGTGAAGTCCACGATGATGCGGATCACGCTGCACGCGGTGCACGTGGACGACTATCCGGCGCTGCGGGCGGCCGTGGAGCCGACGGTGCGGGGCGCGCGGCTGCGGGACCGGCGCTTCCGGGACTCGGGGCTGACGGAGGCGGACGCGACGCGACTGCTGCCGGAACTGCTGGCCCGTGCCGAACAGCCGTGTGGCGGGCCGGAGTTGAAGGACTGGCTGGTGGAGAAGGCCGGGATCGAGGAGGCGGTCGCGCTGCCCGCCTGGCGGATGCTGCGGCAGTACGCGCCGCTGTGGCACGCCCCGGTCTCCGACGCTCCGTGGGCGTACGTGGGCAACGGCGGGCAGGAGTTCGTCGCGGCGGGGGAGGCGAGCCGTCCCGTCCTTGAGGGGGACGAGGCCGCGGCGGCGGGGATGCGGGCGCTGGTCCTGCGCTATCTGGAGGGGTTCGGTCCGGCGACCGTGTCGGACGTGGCGCAGTTCGGGCTCGTGCAGAAGGGGCGGGTGCGGGGCGCGCTGCGTGAACTCGGCGACGCAGTCCGGGAGTTGGAGGGGGAGGGCGAGGTTCTGTACGACGTTCCCGGCGGGGTCGTGCCGGACGAGGACGTGGTGGCGCCCGTGCGCTTGCTGCCGATGTGGGACAGCGTGCTGCTCGCCTACGCGGACCGGGGCCGGGTCATCCCGGCCGAGTACCGCAAGCACGTGACCCGGGTGAACGGGGATGTGCTGCCGACCGTGCTGGTGGACGGGTATGTGGCCGGGGTCTGGCGGGTCGCCGAGGGCGGGGCCGGGATCGAGGTGGGGGCGTTCCGGGAGTTGCCGGCCGCGGTGTGGGAGGAACTGGAGGCGGAGGCGCGGGGGCTGTTCGCGTTCCTCGCGGGGCGGGACGTGTCCGCGTACCGGCGCTATGACCACTGGTGGGTCAAGGGGCTGCCGGTGACGCAGACGCGGGTCCTGGCGGGCTGAGCGGGTTACTGCTTGCCGGTGCCGACGGGGTCGACCATGACGCCCTGCTCGGGGTGGGAGCCGTCGGTGACCGGGAGGCTGAGGCTGAACGGGATCGTCTTGGAGTGCGTCTCGTTCGGGGGCGTGATCACGAGCTGGGTGACCTTCACGCCGGAGCCGCCGCTGTCGTTGCGCGGGGTGTGCAGGGTGAAGCGGGTGGTGGCGCCGCCTTGGAGGACGACGGACGGGGCGGCGTTCTCGGTGCGGCCCGCGCTGATGGTGTCGCCGTCGGCGGTCTTGAGGTCGACCCCGGCGAAGCCCTTCAGGTTGCAGGCGTCGCTGGTGTTCTTGAGGCTGACCAGGACGTCGCCCTCGCCCATGCCGTGGGTGGCGGTGATGGTGAGGTTGGCGGTCTTGCAGGGGCCGGTGTTGATCTGGCCGCCGCCGCTGCCCTTGTCGTCGCCGGAGCCGCCGGTGGTGTTGCCGGTGCCCGCGCTGCCGGTGCTGCCGGTGCTGTCCGTGGCCGGGGTGGACGCCTCCGCGCCGGGGGAGGAGGGCGCGGACGAGGAGGAGGTGGGGTCGGTCGAGGCGGAGGCATCGTTGTCACCGTCGTTGCCGGACTGGCAGGCGGTGAGGGAGAGGCCGGCGGCCAGGGCGACGGCGGCGAGGGTCAGCTTCTTGGCGTGCTTCGTCTGGGTGCGCATCGGAACGTCCTCGGGTGTGTGGGGGAGGCGGTGGCGTGTGGCCGTGCGGTCGTCTGTCGTGCTGTTCAGGAGGACCGGGGTGGGGGTGGGTTCCGTTCCGGCTGGGACGTGTCCCTGACAGGGCTGTTACACAGGGGTTCGTTCGGCGCCGGGTCAGGCGAGCAGTTCGTCCGGCGGCCCGGGCGGGTCCGCGAGCGCCAGTTTCGCCCGGCACGACAGCACTGCCGTGGTGGCCCATACCCGTACGGCGGCCGGATCATCGGCGCGTTCGGCCAGGTGCCGGGTCGTCCGCTGGAGATCCTCGATCCAGTCGGTGAAGGGGTCCTCGGCCAGGACCGCGGTGAACCTGGTGCGGGCGGAGGGTGCGTCGCCGGTCAGGGCGGCGGCCACGCCGGCGTTGAAGTTCTCCCACGGGGAGGCGGTGCGGGGTGGGCGGGCCAGGAGCCGACGGGTCGCGGACCGGAGGTCGGCGAACTGTTCCCTGAGTCCGGTCACCCGCGCCTCGGCGGTACCGGCCAGCTCCGCGGCGACCGGGCCGAACTGGGTCTCGTCGCGGTACGACTCCGTCCGGGTCTGCTGGACGAAGTCGAACGTCACGTGTCCGACGTCCTGCCAGAGCCACATCACGCCGACGGTGAGCCCGCTGCCCTGGCTCCACTGGGGCGACGGGAACTCGACCACGCCCAGCCACCACCCGTGGTCGTCGAGCCAGATACGCGAGCGGCCCCGCTGCCTCAGTCCGAGGGGGCGGAGCCGGGACCGCGCGGCGGTGGCGACGAGTCGTGACGCGGGGGAGACGGCTGCCATGCCCGGCATTCTCCCCGGTGGCCACGCCCGGCCAGGCCTGGCCGGTTCTCGCTACGGGGCCTAGCCGTTGATGTCGAGCGCCGTTCCGTACAGGCGGTCCACCTTCAGGCGGATCACCAGGCGCCGCTCGGCCACCTGCTGCTCCAGCCACGCGGTCTCGTCCTCCGGCTTCGCGCCCGCCGGGATCATCCCGAGCAGCTCCCGGCCGACCTCGTCGCCCGCGACCGTAGTGGGGGCCGTCGCCTCCGCCTCTCCCTCGGCGACCGCGAACGACCACACGTCGCCGCCCTGTACGTGCAGTGCCGTGCGGGGGTTGTTGCGCAGGTGCTTGACCTTGATGCGGTCGGCCGTCGTCGAGAACCTGGCGGTACGGGTCTCCGGGTCCCAGCTGTACAGCATCGTGGTCAGGTGGGGGTGGCCACTGCGCTTGACGGTGGCGAGCGTGCCGAACTGCTGCTTGGAGAGCAGCTCGGAGAGGGCTTCGTCGGAGAGCGGGCGGGGCGCGGGTCCTTGAGTCATGATCGCGCCAACGTCCCTGCCTACGCGCTTATTTCCGCCAGAAAGGCGGACCAGGCGGCGGTACCGATGAGGAGGGTGGGGCCGGTGGTGTTGTGCTTGGTGTCGCGGACGGGGATGGTGCCGGTTCCGGTGAGGTTGGTGGCGACCTCTACGCAATCGCCGCCAGTGCCATTGCTGTAGCTGCTCTTGCGCCAGCAGGCCTTGCTCAAGTCAGCATCACTGAACGCCATTTCGGTACTCCTCTGCCGCTGCCTGGATCATGGCCAGGGACGCCCCTGGTGGGAGAGCGGCGGCCCTCAGCAGATCGTACGACTCGCGGTACCTCTTCACGAGCGCCGGATAGTCGATGAGCTGGCCGCTGTGCAGGGCCTCCGTGTACACCACTGGCGGTGCATCCCTGAAGGTCATCACCTTGGTCATGCCCATCATGAACGGGTGGGCGGCGGCTGTTTGCGGAACGATCTGCAGAACGGACCGGGTGGCGGTGATCGTGGCGGCGATGTGGTCCATGAGCTCGGCCATTCCGTCGGCGGGCAGCACCTGGCGGTGGAGGAGTGACTCGTCGAGGATCGTCCAGAGGAACGGCGGGTCCTCGGACTCGAAGAGCTTGGGGCGTGACATGCGGGTCCGCACCTTCTGGGCGACGTCGTCGTCGGTCGCGCGGGGAAGGGCTGCTCGCACCAGAGCCTCGGCGTAGGCGGCGGTCTGGAGCAGGCCGGGCACCAGCATCGGGGCCCACTCCTCGATCGTCTCCGCGTGCTGCTCCATCTCGACGACATCTGCGAAGTACTCTGCGTGCCCGGCCTGCCGGGCCTTGCGGACATCTTCACAGCGGCGGGTGAAAAAGCCGTTCGTGCTGAGCTTCTCGTCCACGTGGCGGGCCAGATCTATCGGCATGCGGCGTTCCCCGCGCTCGATCTGGCTCAGGAACGGGATGCCGCGGAAGCTGCCCTCGGCCAGTTGCTCCAGGGTCAGACCGGCTTCCTCTCGGAGGTAGCGCAGCTCGGCGCCGTAGAACGAGGGCACGTTCGCCGAGGCGTCCGGATCCTTGCGGGAGGGCACAACTCATCACCGCCGTTTGCCAGTTGCAGGGCGTAACCAGAAACCCTTTTACGGTACGCCGCGCCGCGCCACTGTGTGGTCAGTTGGTCACGGAGCGCGTCGAAAGGGTGCAGGGATGTCAGGACACAGCGGTTACGAGATGGAGGACTGCGTGGAGGCCCTGCGCGGGGCGCTGGCCTCGCACGGGATCACCCTTCCCTCGCTCCGGGTCGATCTGCCGGCCTTCGCCGGGGACTACATGCCGCCCATGGGGCTCGTCGCGCTCGGGAACTGCAACACGGGGACCGCGCGGCGGCTCGTCGACGCGTTGGGCGGGGGCGTGTGGTGGGAGGTCGAGCTGGCGGCCCGGGGCGAGACCGTACGGGCGGTGCGGCGGGAGGTCGGGGCGCGGTACGGGCGGGAGGCCGAGCTGTGCGTCGCCGAGTTGCTGAACAACGTCGTACGGCATGTGGGTGAGGGGGCGGCCGCGCGGGTGCGGGTTCGGGCGGGTGGGGCGGCGCGGCGGGTGCGGGTGGAGGTGATGGATCCGGCGGTCGGGGCGTTGCCGGTGCTGGTCGCCGCGCGGGCGGAGGACGAGTCGGGGCGGGGGCTCGCGCTGGTCGACGCGGTGGCTCTGGCCTGGGGGATCGAGGTGCGGGGGGAGGGGAAGGCGGTGTGGTTCGAGGTGGCGGGCGATCGCGGGGAGGTGTCGGTATGGTGATGGGTATGGCAACCAAGAAGTACACCGTGACGCTGCCGGAGGAGCTCGCCGAGGAGATTCGCGGTGAGGTCGGTCCGGGGGGCTTCAGTGCGTATGTCACGCGGGCCATAGAGCGGCAGCGGGAGAGTGACCGGCTCGGGGAGCTGGTGGCGTGGATGCAGGAGGAGGGCGGGGCGCTGAGCGAGGCCGAGCTTGCCGAAGCGGCGGCTGAGCTGCGCGACGCGGGTCGTGAGTTCACCGGGTCGGGACCAGGTGGTGACGTGGCTGCGAGCCGCGGTGACCTTCCTCTGGCGGGCTGATGGCGGTCGATTGCCTGGTTCTGGACAGTGAGGGCTTGTCGCGGGCGGCACGGCGCGAGCGCAGGATGACGGCGCTGCTCGCGGCTGCGCATGCGCAGGGAATCCGTGTCGTGACCAGCGCGATGACCTTGATCGAGGCGTATCACGGTCAGGTGCGACGGGAGGCGTGGGCCTGGGCGATGTCGCGGGTCGTGGTGGAGCCGGTGTCGCGGGAGGTGGCCGACGAGGCGGTCGCGCTGCTGGCGGACGCCGGGCTGCACGGGCACAAGTACGCGATCGATGCGGCGCTTGCGGTGATCGCGGGGCAGCAGCGAGGGAACGTGGTGGTGTACACGTCCGACGTCGATGATCTGCGGAAGCTTTGTGCGGGGCGGGTTGTGGTCAGGGGGCTGTGAGCGCACAAGGAGGGGGGGGGGGGGGGGGGCGCCCCCCCCCACAGGGGGGTTGTGAAAAAAAAACAAGGACGACGCCACTGGGG
>NZ_JBHYTK010000133.1:0-23309 GCF_042749255.1 Streptomyces sp. NPDC059524
GTCACGGCCCTGCGGGCGAGGGCGGCACGCCCGTACGTCCAGGACGTTGCCGACGCGCTCGCGGGCGAGGGCCTGGCCGTCCGCCAGGACCTCGACGTCGTCCACGTCGCCGATGACGTGGTGGCCGCGGCCGTGGTGCTCGCGGCGGACGCGCCGGTGGCGGCGTTGGTGTGGGACGAGCGATGGGGCTGGCGCACAGCGGGAAGCCGTCGGCACCCGATCGGCAGGGAGACCGGGTCACCGCCGGAGGGGGACGGCATCCGCTACCTGAGTCCGGATGCGCGAGTACCGGTTCAGGAACTGATCATTTCGATCCGCGAGGGCCGACGAGGCGGCCGGCAGCCGTTCTGAGGTGCGGGAGTCGCTACCTGATTGCCACGGACTCACCGACCGGGATGCGCGCGTACTCGGTGCCGCCCTTGAGGTCCAACCAGCCGTCGAAGTACTCCTGGCCGAGCTCGTTGAGCGTGGCGTCGTGGATCGGGAACGCCCGCTTCGGCCGTACCGCCTGCACGAAGTCCAGCGCCTCGGCGAGCTTGAGCCAGGGTGCGGCAGCCGGCACGAGCAGCGTCTCCACCGGCGACGGCGGGACGAACAACGAGTCGCCCGGGTGGTAGACCGTGCCGTCGACGACGAAACCGACGTTGGCGCAGCCGGGCAGGCCATCGTAGATCTCGGCGTGTGCCCCGCCCACGACGTCGACGGCGAACCCGGCCGCCGTGAACCGCTGCCCCGCCTCGACGGCGACCGCCGTGCCGCCCAGCTCGGGGGCCGACTCGATGGCTGCCGACGGCAGGTACACCCGGAACGCGGAGTTGCGCTGACCCGCCGCCACTAGCTTGGCGATGTCGAGGTGGTCGGGGTGCTCGTGCGTCACCAGCACCTCGTCGACCCCGTCGAGCGCTTCGGCCTCTGAGAACGTCCCCGGGTCGATCACCAGCACCCGGTCGTCCGCCTCCAACCGCACACAGGCGTGGCCGTATTTGATCAAATTCATGCGGCCACTATGACAGGGCCGGTCGAGGGCGGGACCCGGTTCGATCAGGCTGTCCCACAGCGTGACAACCACCCCGAACAGCCCGCGCCCATCACGCATACCGGGACTTTCGCGCATGTATGCACTCAAGCCTGACCATCCGCCACGCTACGCCCCGGCCCGCCGTGGGGACGACCACCACCGCTGGCGAATGTGGCGAGATCGCGCTCCCTCGATCGAGTGTCACTTTCCGCCGGAGGGATCCGATGCCGGACTCGAATCCGGCTCGGCGCCGGGCGTGGGCGCAGCGGGCCTGTAGGGGCGCGCCGGGACCTTCTTTTCGCCTGGGGGTGGCCCCGTGGACACGGGCACGTACACGTTCGTCCGCGACTGGCTCACCTACGAAGGTCACCCCCTGGGGCGCAAGTTCACCCTCGTCACCGACGGCACCACCCATGTGCAGGACGTCGAGAACGCCGCTCACGCGATCCTGCGCCGCTTCCCGGAGCAACACGAGAGCTGGTGCTCGAACAGGGGCACTCCGACCCGGCGCTCGAGTGTCTGGAGGACCTGGTTGATGCGTCCTGTCAACAGCCCCGGCAGTGGGCCGTGCGCCTTAAGTGCAGTTCCTCGACCAGCGTCAGGAAGCATTCAGTGTCTGCCGCTGCGTGCTCTGCGCTCCCCGATTGTTTAGCCGCACTGGACGGTACTTCAGCGGATCGGTGTTGTTTCAGGTCATGGCGGTGGCGAAGCTGGTCACGCCTTCAGCCATGCGAACAAGGTGCGCTGCACGGGCGTTCGTCCGATGCCTCGTTCCGACTTTCAGGAGCCCTTCCATGACCAGAGCAGCGGACACCACCAACCGCGCGGTGGCACAAGCGTGTCCGGTCACCGTGCTCGGCCTCGGCGCCATGGGCTCGGCGATCGCCAGCACCTTCCTCGACCGCGGCCACCCCACCACTGTCTGGAACCGCACCGCGGCCAAGGGCGGCCCGCTGGCCGACGCCGGCGCCACGGCCGTACCCACCGCCGCTGACGCGGTCGCGGCCAGTCCGCTGGTGGTGGTGGCCCTGCTCGACGGCACCGCGGTCGAACAGGTAATGACCTCCGTCGGTGCCGCGCTCACCGGCCGCACGCTGGTCAATGTGACCAGCGGCTCGCCGTCCCATGCTCGCGCCGACGAGCGCCGGGCGCGCGAGCATGGCGCCGCCGGATATCTCGACGGCAACATCATGGGGCACCCGCCCTGCATGGGCACCCAGAACATCCTCCTCACCTTCAGTGGTTCCGGGAGCGCCTTCGCCGCCCATGAGGGCACTCTGCGGGAACTGGGCACCGTCACCTATCACGGTGAGGACCCTGGCGCCGCTGCCGTCGAGTTCCTCGCCCAGGTCGCCACGTCGTACGAACTGCTCATCGGCTACCTGCACACCCTGCGCCTGCTGCGCGCGGAGGGAGCCGACTTGGCCGGGTTCACCGACCGGTTCGGCGCTTCCTTGGCCGGCTACCCGGCACTGCTGACCTCGATGGTCCGAGCGGTCGAGAGCGGGAAGTACGGGCCGGACCTCGGCTCGCTCGATGTCCAGGCGGCGCTGATGGACGACCTGATCGGCCACCGCGAGTCTCTCGGCGTGGAGAGCGTGCGGATGCGGGAGGTCAAGAAGCTGATGGACCGACGCATCGCGGACGGCCACGGCCACCAGGGATTCTCCGGCCTGTTCGAACTGCTGGCACCACAGGGCGAGGCGTAGGCCGGCCGCGGTGCCTCCCTCGAAACGGCCTCGACAGCGCTTCCTTCCGGCTTGTGGTTGACCAGGTCCGAGTCCGACGGTCCCTGCACCGGCCTCACGAGAAACGGCCCCGGCGAGGTCACTTCTCTCGCGCACAACCCTCACTACAGAAATCGCACATTCATGCGATGAGGTGCGGGGTGACCTGCATAGGATCACTCATGATCACGCTCTGGTGGAGATACCAACTCGTTGGCTGCAGAGCTCACTTGCTGCAGCGGTACACATGCCCGACCTTCCAGTCCGTGCACACAACAGGAGACGTATGAAGCGCATCACCACATCCCTGGCGGCCCTGGCTCTTGCGGCCACCGGCGTCGTCGTCCTCGGCTCACCCGCACAGGCGGCGGGTTGCGGGGGACCGCAGGAAAGGGAGTTCGACACCTCCGGCTACAACACCGACGTGTACATCAGGATGTGCATCACCGAGAACAGTCAGGGCCAGGTTCGCGCGAGCGCGAACGGCTACTGGACCGATGGCGGCGGCCTGCGGAAGTTCGACAACTTTGACATCAAGGTGCGCCTCGAACGTGTCGGTGGCGCCGACATCGCGACGGCGCGCTGCGACGACACCGCGGAGATGAATCGCGCTGAGTCGGGCACCATCCAGTGCACGACGCGGTATATATCGGGCCTCAATCCCGCCCGCGTGACGGCGGACGCCACCGTCTACTACAACCTCGACTCCGACGGCGAGGGCGGCTTCGTCTGGGGGCTCCGGGGCAGCCCGGCCGGATAGTGTCACGCGGCGGCGGCCTGCGTTCGCACGTCACCGGCCACAGCCAGAGCGCTGACCGCGTGGTCTGACGACATGAAGCACAGCACATAGGCTGCTTCTGCCCCGCCCGCCCGGGAGACCGGCATACGCACCGTGGACGAGGTGCAGGACGTGATCGAGGTCCTGGCCGCGGTCGTCAACGGCGGTGCCCCCAGACCCTGAGGTGGCGGCCGTCGTGTTGTCGAACCTTGCTGCCAGGGTGCCGGCGAGGAATAACTGACCGGGATTCTTGCGGCCACGCAGGGTTCGGGGTGGAAAGGTCCTGGCGCTGGCAGGGGACGGAGCACCAGGTCTTTCCCGTTCTTCGGGTGATGCCGCGGGTGCCAGGTCCGGGAAGGGTACGTCACGTCGAAGACTGCGGACTCGGGCGGCTTGTCCGGCATGCGGTGTAGTTCGACCTCCACCAGGTCAGAGAAGATCCAGCGCAGTGATTCGGGCGTGTAAGCGAGGCCGCCCTGCAGATCGCGTTCACGGTAGCGGTCCGCGTCGGCGAGCTCCGAACCCATTCCTGCCTCGCCGGCAGCAAAGCTGGTGAGGGCGAGATGGCCGCCAGGGGCCAGGACGGGGTCGAGAAGGTTGAGGCAACTGATCCGGCGGTGCGGAGGCAAGTGGTGGCAGCATCATGAGTCGACGACCAGGTCGTACGGGCTGCTCAACTCGGTTGCAGGAATAGTGAAAGCGTCACCGCACAGGAAGCGGACATCGACGTCCAGCTCGCGAGCCCGGTCCTCGCCCCACGCCACGGCCACCGGTGAGAGGTCGATCGCGTCCACCTCGAAATCGCGCGAGGCAAGGAGCAATGCATTGCGGCCTGCCAAGCAGCCCAGGTCCAAGGCCCGACCAGGAGTGATCACCCCCTGGTCGAGACAGGCGGCCAGGCTCTCGTCGGGCTTCGCTACGAAGAACGGGACCGGCTTTGACCGGTCGGCGTAGAAGCGATCCCAGAAGTCTTTGCCGTCACTGGTTGCCAGGCGACCGGCCTGTGGTCGGTTCTTCAGCTGCCACTCAGTGGCGATCGCCCAATGGGCTCTTGGCGCGGTCTTGGTAGAGGAAGCGTCGACCAGGAACTGAGTCGTTGTGCGGGCGAAGGACTCACCGCCACGTCCAACGACTTCTGTCAGCGACTCCTAGCCGTGGTTGAGCGCTTCGGTCAGTTTGGCACTCGGATCGCCCATGAGGTGGTGGCGGGATGGGCTGGTCGGCCACGTGGAGATTCCGTCGTCCACCCACCGGGGAACGACGTGGAAGTGCAGGTGAGGCACCGACTGTTCCGATCCGGGTCCGCTGGCACTGAGAATGTTGATGCCTGAGGCGTCCAGTGTGGTCCTCATGGCCAGGGCCAAGTCCTGGACGAGCGACATCGACGCGGCAAGTACCCGGGGCGGAGTGTCGAACACGCCGGCGTAGTGACGGCTCGGAACTACCAGCGTGTGTCCGGGCGCAAGCGGGTTCAGCGGGGCGAAGGCGCACACCTCGGCCCCACGGACCACCCAGCGCGCGGTGTCTTCACGCATCAGTTGGCAGAAGACGCAGTCCATGCACGCCATCCTGTCAGGCCGCCCCGAAACGGCCGCAGGGTCGGGTCGGTACTCAGCTTCGGAGCAGTCTGGGCTGTGGGTTTCACAGGAGTTGAGCCACAGCCTGAGCCTGGGCAGCACTTCCCGATTTTCGGCGCGGTCTTTGTTCAGCAGTCTGACGGCAGCCGAGAGTGAGTGCGTCGGCCCGCCCTGTAGTCCCGCCCTGTAGTCCCGCTCTGGTGGTCGCTAGTTTCGGATCATGACGATCACGTATGAGTGGCGGGGCGACGTCGACAACTCAGCTCTCAACAAGCTGCATGCCGAAGGGTTCGATCATCCGGTCGAGCAGGCGGACTGGCGGGCAAGGCTTCAACGTCACAGCCTTGGCTGGGTCTGCGCCCGGGAAGGTGATCGTTTGGTCGGCTTCGTCAACGTCGCCTGGGACGGCGGCGTCCATGCGTTCGCCCTGGACACGGTTGTCGCTCAGCGCTGTCGTTCGAACGGGGTTGGAGCCGCGCTGGTCAAGGCAGCTGCTGACGGATGCCGGGAGGCAGGGTGTGAGTGGCTGCATGTCGACTTCGAAGAGCACTTGCGAACGTTCTACTTCGATGCCTGCGGCTTCAGTGAGACGGCAGCGGGACTGATCGCGTTGTAATCCTTGCCCTCCCGGCCGCTGGCCAGGGTGCTCAGAAGCCGGGAGGAGGATGTGAAGCTGGCGACGACGCGTTCCTGGGCACGGGCCCTGGCGAGTACCAAGGCGGCCGGTACGAAGACGAACCGCCGGTCGGTTTCGTCGACGACATCGTCCAGGCAGGCCAGGCCCTGCCCCATGGTGCGCAGGGGCCGCACGTGGGCTGCGGTAACGGCCGTGCGCCACAACGAGCGGCCCGTCGTCCTGGCGGGGAGCATGGAGACAGGCGCGGCGTGGTGGGAGGAGGGCAGTGTGACGGCCGGTTCCTTCCCGGGGACGGCGGGGCGGGTCGGTGTGCCTCTCGGCGGCAAGGGGCTACGCGACGTGCTCGGCGTCGCCCCCGTCGTCATCGATGCCCGCGGCCGGATCGTGCTGCGGAGCGCGCAGACGGGGACCCTCTTCGGTTTCCTGGCCGACGAGGCCCTCGGGCCGTACGTGGCCCGAGTGATCGTCGACTGGGATCACCGTGCGGAGGCGATGCGCTTCTTCGGCGAGGTGCTGCGCGGCGTCACGGCCTGGACGGTCACGTTCCCCGTACGGCACAAGGACGGCTCCACCCGGCGGGTGGAGTTCCGCAGCATGCGGCTCACCGACGACCTGGGCGACCTCTACGCCCTCAAGGTCGCCGCCGACGGTGCCGTCGTCGAGCCGATCGAGACCGAGCCGACGCTCTCCGACCGCCTGGTGTCGCAGTCGCCGATAGGCCTTGCGCTGCCCGGCGACAAGACGGCTCTGGTCGTCGAGGACGTGATGGGCAGCGGAATCGACGCGGCGGCCACGATGGGCAGGGTGCGGACGGCGACCTGCGCGTTCGCGGATCTCGATCTGTCCCCGGCGCAGGTCCTGCGGTATCTGGACCGGATCACGGCGGGCCTGGAGAACTACCTCGCGACCTGCCTGTTTGTCGCGTACCACCGGGTGCGGCAGCGGTGCCGGATCGCGAACGCGGGCCGTCTGCCGCCCCTCCGGAGCCCGGCGGACGGACCGGTCGAGCTGGTGCAGATGTCCACGGGGGTGCCGCTGGGCGTCGTCGGCGGCACCTTCTGGACGGCCCGGGTGCCGTTCCGGCCCAGGGACCGGCTCGTGCCTCACACAGACGGTCTGATCGAGACCCGCCACGAGGCGATCGACGAGCGGCTCGACAAGGCGCGTGGGCCGCTGGAGAAGACGCGTGGGCCGCTGGAGAAGCCCTGTGACCGGTTCCTGCGGGCGCTGCGCCGGACGGGCGCGCCGGCCGACGTGGCGCTCCTGATCGCCAGGAGCACGGGATGACGGCCAGGCACGGGGGCAAGGGCCGGCCCCCTGGGAAGGGGAAGGGCCGGGGCACGGGGCTGCGGAGCGTCGCCGGGCAGGTCTTCGCGCTGGAGGCGCTGATCGCGCTCCTGGTGATCGCGGTGGCGGCGTTCGTGGTCTTCCACCAGGAGCGGCGGGACACCGAGCGGGACGCCCGGATCCGCTCGCTCGCGGTCGCGGAGGCCTTCGCCCACGCGCCGGGCATCGACGCGGCGCTGACCTCGTCGAATCCGACGGCGGTGCTGCAGAGCCGGGCGGAGGCGACCCGGAAGTCCACGGGCGTGGACTTCATCGCGGTCCTGAGCCGCTCCGGGGTGCGGTACACCGACTCGCAGCCGGAGCTGATCGGCAAGAAGGCGACCGGGGACCTCTCGCGGGCGACGGTGAAGGGCGAGGCGTACACCGAGCTGTTCCACGGCGCGCCGAACGACGCCGTGCGGGCCGTCGTGCCGGTGGTGGACGCCAAGGGCCGGATCGTGGGCCTGGTCAGCAGCGGCATCGAGGTGGAGAGCATCGCGCACTCGGTGCAGGACCGGCTGCCGCTGCTCATCGGGGCGGCGGGCGGCGCCCTGGCAGCGGCCGTGGGCGGCGCGGCGCTGGTGAGCCGGCGGCTGCGGCGGCAGACGCACGGGCTCGGTCCGGCGGAGATGACCCGGATGAAGGAGCACCACGAGGCGGTCCTGCACGCGGTGCGCGAAGGCGTGCTGATCGTGGGCGCCGATCACCGGCTGCTGCTCGCCAACGACGAGGCCCACCGGCTGCTCGGTCTCTCGGCGGAGGCGGAGGGGCGGCACGTCTCGGAGCTCGGGCTCGATCCGCGGACGGTCGAGCTCCTGGAGTCGGGGCGGTCCGCGACGGACGAGGTGCACCGCGCGGGCGACCGGCTGCTCGCGGTGAGCGTGCGGCCCACACTGGCGCAGGGTTCGGAGGCCGGGTGTGTGATGACGATGCGGGACACCACCGAGCTGGCGGCCGTGACCGGCCGGGCAGCGGTGGCCCGCAGCCGGCTGCAGCTGCTGTACGAGGCGGGGGTGCGGATCGGGACGACGCTCGAGGTCGTGCGGACGGCGGAGGAGCTGGCGGAGGTGGCGGTGCCGCGGTTCGCGGACGTCGCCACGGTGGAGCTGCTCGAACCGGTGTTGCGCGGGGAGGAGCCGTCGGAGGGCGCGGCCGCGTCCACGGAGATGCGGCGGACGGCGCTGAGCGGGCTGCGGCCGGAACAGCCACTGCAGCCGGTCGGGGACACGGTCCACTTCGATGTCCGCAGCACCCCGATGGCAAAGGCCCTGAACACCGGACACGCGGTGGTGGAGCCGCAGCTGGCGGCGGCGGAGGGCTGGCGGGCGCAGGACCCCGAGGGGGCGGCGCAGGCCTTGGCGTACGGGATGCACTCGCTGCTCACGGTGCCGCTGCAGGCCCGTGGGGTGGTCCTCGGGATGGCGAACTTCTGGCGCGCGGACACCCCGGAGCCGTTCGAGGAGGAGGACCTGTCGTTCGCGGAGGAGTTGGCGGCTCGGGCGGCGGTCGCGATCGACAACGCGCGCCGGTTCACCCGGGAGCACGCGATGGCGGTGACGCTCCAGCGGAGCTTGCTGCCGCGGGTGCTGCCGGAGCAGAGCGCGGTGGAGGTGGCGTACCGCTATCTCCCGGCGAAGGCCGGGGTCGGCGGCGACTGGTTCGACGTGATCCCGCTGCCGGGGGCGCGGGTGGCGCTCGTGGTCGGGGACGTGGTGGGGCACGGGCTGCACGCGGCGGCGACCATGGGGCGCCTGCGGACGGCCGTGCACAACTTCTCTACCTTGGACGTGCCGCCGGACGAGCTGCTAGGCCATCTCGACGAGCTGACGGGCCGGATCGGGGACGAGGACGGGGAGGGCACGGTCGGAGAGGTGCGACGGCGGGACGAGGGCATCACCGGCGCGACCTGTCTGTACGCGATCTACGACCCGGCGTCCGGGCTCTGCCAGGTGGCGAGCGCGGGGCATCCTGGACCGGCGCTCGTGGGCCCCGACGGCCGCGTCGAGTTCCCGGAGCTGCCGCCGGGCCTGCCCCTGGGACTCGGCCTGGGGGACGTGCCCTTCGAGTCGACGGAGCTGCGGCTGCCGGAGGGCAGCAAACTGGTCCTGTTCACGGACGGGCTCCTGGAGGACCACGGGCGGGACATCGACACGGGCCTCGGGCTGCTGAGGTCGACGCTCGACCGGCCGGACCGGAACCCGGAGCAGACCTGCGCGGACGTGCTCGCGATGCTCCTCACGCCGACGCAGCGCGACGACATCGCGCTGCTCGTGGCACAGACCCGGCTGCTAGACCGGGACCGGATCGCGGAGTGGGAGGTGTCCCGAGACCCGTCGGCGGTGTCGCCGGTGCGGAACGCGGCGGCGGCGAAGCTGTCCGAGTGGGGGCTCGACGGGCTCGCGTTCACGGCGGAGCTGATCCTGAGCGAGCTGATCACGAACGCGGTGCGGTACGGGGCGGATCCAGTGCGCGTTCGGCTCCTCCGCGACCGGACCCTGATCTGCGAGGTCTCCGACGGCAGCAGCACCTCCCCGCACCTGCGTCACGCGGCGACGACGGACGAGGGCGGCCGCGGCCTCTACCTGGTCGCCCAGTACGCGGAACGCTGGGGCACCCGGTATGGCGGACGGGGCAAGACGATCTGGGCGGAATTGAGAGTGGGAGCAGACGGACCGGAACCGATGGCGCCGATCCCGGACTTGGACGCCCTGGAGGACCTGGCCTGGTGAGCCCGGTCGCGGGCCCCGCCGTTCGTTGTCGGCATACGTTCCGCAGGGGCGATGGGGGTCCCCTGCTCGAGCGAAGCCGAGAGTTTGGGGGAGGGCGGGCACAACGGACGGCGCCCCCTCGCCGGGCATCTGGCACCGGCGCCGGCACGGAGGAAACGGGCCCGGGCGATTCCTGCCTCTTCCCCGGTGACGCAAGCGCGGAGGACGCCAGTGAGCAGAGCGATCAGCACCCCCGCCGGCGTTCAGGTCGATGGCCCAGGTCACCGGGCTGTCCTCGGCCATTCGCGTTCCAGTCGCCGTCGTGACGGCCTGCTGGTGGGAGAGCAGTCCGGCGATGCCCTGGATGATGTCGCTCATGTGCTCGCGGCGGCCGTGATGGCGGGCGAGGGAGCGCCAGTTCTTCAGGTGGCCAATCCCGTGTTCGACCCGGATACGTCGTGAGGAGTGGGCCTTGCGCTGGCGTTCGTGCATCTCCTCGTACCACGCGGGCGGGTTCTTCTTGAACTTGCGGTGCGGCGGTGTCACCACTCGGCCGCCGGTCTGAGCCCCCAGGCCCTGGTATCCGGCATCGGTCAGGATCTCCACCATGGGCCCGTCGGACAGGAGCTTGACCAGGCCCAACTTCCGGGCGTGCGTGATGTCCGCGCAACTGGCCGGCTCCGCCGGACTGCAGAACAGCAGCCGCCTGCGGCGTCCGTGACGACCGTGGACTTCACGGCGTTCTGCTTGTTCTTCCTAGAGATGAACTTCTCTCGGTCCTGGCGCCCGGCGGCCGGGCGACGCACCCGGACTTCGGTCCCGTCGATGATCCCGGTGCGCCCGTCGGCGCCGAGATGGTCGATGACTTCGGCGAGGGTACGCAACCGCAGGCCGGGCGTGACGGTGCATCCCCGCCCGGCAAGCAGTGGCCGCACTTCACCGATCGCACGTGTGATGGTGGAGCGGCCGACACCGAACCAGCAGGCCAGCACATCGTGGGTGGCGCCATGACGGAGGTGTACGAGCGTGGCCAACAGCCGGTCGACGAAGACCAGTTTGTGCTTGGCTCCAGCGCCAACCGCTCTGCGGTGAGGCTGCGCGGTGAGTACCGCCTGGTGACGCTCGTGCCACAACGGGCCGATCTCGGCGACGAGTTCAGCGATCACCTCGGCCGTGAGCCCGGTGATCTGCTGGCTGCCGATGATTGCTGAACGAGCACGGTTCCCACCACGCCGGCCGTGATCAACGATCAAGGTATTGGCGCGCCACCGCCAACCATGCACGAACTCGTTAGGCAAACACCACAGCCGGTGCGGCAGGTTGCCTTGAGTGTGGCTGGAAAACGCCTGTGCGTCCGGAACGCTCCATGAGCCTCGCTGGTATCCCGTTGGCAGGCTCCTGGCGTCAGCTTGCACGATCCTGCCAACGCCACGTGTTGATGTGTCCATGATTTCTGCAGATAGTTTTCTCACGCAAATCGACAAGCGGCTGCCGCAACCTCCGCTCCGTCGGGCAACGCGGTGGCCGAGGCGCGCCCGGCGGGTTCGACCAACCCTCCACAAGGACTCTCATGAAGCGAATTGCTCGTACCCTCATGCCCGTTGGGCTGGCGACAGCACTCGTCACCCCAGTGCTCACGGCACAGGCGGAGGCGCAGACACAGGTGCCGGGACCGGCGCGCGTAGCCGCTGTGCAGAGTGAAAACGGAGAAGTCGGAGCGGCGAAGGCGTACAGCCGCAACACCACTCTCTCTCGCGCGAAGAGCTGGCTGACGGCGAACCATGGCACGCGGGTCCCGTACAGCCAGAGCAGGACTTTCGGCGGCTACCGCACCGACTGCTCCGGGTACGTCAGCATGGCCCTGAAGCTCGCGAAGCCGGGGACGAACACGGTGGGCCTGACGTCCAGCAGGTACACGCGGAAGATCAAGATGTCGTCCCTGCGCAAGGGCGACCTGGTCATCGACGCGAACGGCTCGAACACCACGCGCCACGTCGTCATCTTCGTCAAGTGGACGAGCAGCGCCCACAAGTCGTACGTAGCCTACGAGCAGCGCGGCGGCTACGGCACCGATCGGAGCGTGCGCAGCTACGGCCTCGGCGCGGACCAGTACGACGCGTACCGGCCGAAGAAGTATGGCTGAGCGATAGGGCCCGGTGCGTGCGCGGTGCGATCCGCGTGGGCACCGGGGTCTCCGTGTCATCCCGGCGGGGCGTCGGGAACCTTGGCGGGGAGCTCGGCCTGTTCGCCGCAGCCGAGCTCCTTGGCCACGGGGCGGGACGCGGCGTTCGACCCGACACTGCACTACCACGAGTTATTGCTCATCTGCGTTACGTTGCCGACGGCAAGATGTCGGAATGCCCTGACCAGGCAGATCCGACCACAGGTCCCGCCCGCTGCGTCGCCTCACCCGCACTCCGTCACCGTCAACCTCAGGTGCCCCTCAAGTTGCTTATGCGGTCCCGGAGTTCACGCAGAACTTGATGTGTGCACCACCGACATAGCACCCCATTATCAGGAGGACATGCGTGAAGCGCCTTGTCAGTACCACCATCTCCGCCGCCCTGATTGGCGTCGGTCTCGCGTCCGGGGCGGCGGCCCCCGCCTCGGCGGCACCGAACTGCAACGACACGACGCAGTACTCGATCGGTAACAAGAAGACCGTCTGGCGTACCACTCAGGTGCACAGCGACTGGGCGAAGCCCGGTGTGACCATTTCTTACGCCAAGAACAAGACCGGTTCCGTGACCGCGACGGGGACTGTGACCCTCGGCGCCGAGGCCGGCGTCGTCTTCTCCAAGGCGTCCACCTCCTTCAGCGTCTCTGTCGGCAAGACCTGGTCCAAGTCGGACACCTGGACCTACTCCGCCAAGGTCAAGAAGAAGGCGGGCAAGTCCCGTGGCCGGTTGATGATGTACCACGAAGCCAAGGGCTTCAGCGTGACCAAGTGGCGGTGGGTACCCTCGACCACTTCCTGCAAGAAGAAGGTCTATTGGAAGAAGAGCAACATCGTGGCTCCGGTGAAGAAGAACAGCAACCTGTGGGGCATCCAGTACAAGTAGCCCTCGCCGGTGCAGCGCGGACCGACACAGGCGGAGGGTGACGGTCCGCCTTCCCTGCCCGACAAGTCGCCGAAGACGCCCTGGAACCACTCGGTCCCAGGGCGCCTTTGGTGCACGCGGTGATCTGCGAGGTGGCGCGTGCGGGGCGCGGGCACCGGGCAGCCGCGGTCTCCGGAGCCCGGACCATCGACGAGCTTGCCGAGTGGGGCGCCCGCGCCGGTGCCGGGCTGCTCGCCACCTTCTGCCGCGCCCATCAACATGCCGCCGGCGCCCGCAGGATGGGTGACCTGCAGAAGAAAGCGCCAGGCGGTGTCCATCAAGTGCCCGAAGATCACGGACGGGGACGATCGCGTGGCGGGTTCACCAGCAAGCTCTACTTGGCCGTCGAGCAGGGGCAGAAGCCATGGCGATTGTGGTGACCGCCGGGCAGCGCGGGGACTCGCCGCAGTTCGAATTCACCCTGGCAAAGGTCCATGTGCCCCGCATCGGGCCTGGCCGGCCACGCGTCCGCCCTCACCGGGTCCGCGCGGCGACGTCGAGATGACCAGCTGCTCCGTGGACTCCGCCACGTCATGGCCTGAGGCCAAGATCCGCATCACGAACCACAGTTCCAAGACCTCTGACTACTGGGTGAGCATCGAGTTCGTCGACGCAAATGGCGAGCGCGTGGACGACACGGTCGCAACGTCCGACAACCTGGCCGCGGGAGAAGTAGCGAACATGTCGGCGGGCGGCCTGGAGGAGGCTTCAGGTCCGATCAAGTGCCGGATCACAGACGTCGATCGGTGGGCGTCGTAGTGGCTGGGGTCGGCTGCAGACCAGCGAAGGCTTGGCAGCGGGCGTCATGAGCCGACCCGTGCCGAACCCGAGGGGCCTCAGACACGGCAATCGCGCACCGGGACCAGTCCAGTTCTCCGCGGGATCCGAGTTCGTCGAGGATCGGGCGGTGGTGACACTCGGCGTCAGCGGCAACAGCCGGTTTTCACACCTCTGGGGAATCCCTCGCGAGGCGACGCAATGCCCGCACGCCCCAGATCCGTGTGTGGTCGGGGGTGACGCCGGTGGTCCCCATCAGGGAACGGCTCGGACCTGGTGCTGACGGGGGATGCAGCACCAGGCCCTGCTCGCCACCGTCACGCTTCCCGGCAAGTCCGGCTCGGCAGGGGTACGTCCAACGTCAGCGCATCGGAGCCGACCGTCCTGGGGCGAGGCCTGCCCGAGTCACCGGCTTCCTAAGTGTCTGAGGGGAAGCCCATCGCGGCCTGCAGCAGACGTCCGGTCTCGGTCGCGGTTGCTTTGGTCGCCGCGTCGGTTGTGGTCGTGGCCAGGCCCTCGAGGAGGAGCATGGCTGCCTGCAGGAAGCCGAGTTGGACCGGCACCGGCTGCAGAGCCGCGAGGACGGAGGCTGCCTGGACGGCGGCGGATACCTCGGTGTCGGTCTGAGGGATGAGCGCGGCCATGCCGCGGCCCAGCTGCCGCGTGAGCGGTGGAAGAACTGTCACACGCGACATTCTCACCCGCCTGAAGCTGCGGTCCACGACGCATGCGGCCAGGTCAAACCACCTGTATCGCTTCAGTCTTGACTTGTTGGCGCCCTGGCTGACCGGAGCATGGTTGCGTGGCCTTCTCCTGCTCTGCATAGCGTCTGCACCGACTCGAAGCCAGTCAGCGTCTGTCATCGCCTTGCGGATGGCCTGGCCCAGGGCGGCCATGCTCATCTCGGTGATGATGCGAGTCCCGGCCGGGGCGACGACGTTGTGCTCCACTTGCATCACCGCTGTGGGCGAGCAGATTGTCGCGGAGGCTGCCTGCCCCTTGCCTGGCACCACCGCAGGGCGGGGGCGCAGAAGGTTCTGTGCCCCCGCCCATTCCGCTGTCCCGTGCCGTCGTGCGAGCTGCGGAGCTGAATCAAGGAGTCACGTCGGAGGTTCAGGGTGCGGGGCGTTCTGCCTTTCGGTGTGGACGAACCGGGCCAGGGCGTTGGGGGCGTTCTGGTGGTGGATTGCTCTATCCGACGGCAATGGCGCCGGTCAGTACGGCGAATGCGATGTAGGCGAGGGAAACGGGTGCGCCCCAGCGCAGTGCGTGCTTCTGGAAGTCGCCGAGCTCGGTCTTCACGAGGCCGAGGAGGACCCAGAGCGGAGCGCTGGTGGGGCCCATGGAGTGCAGGATCTGGCCGATCGCGCCGGCGCGGGCTATCTGGTTCGCTTCGATGCCGTAGTGAGCGGCGGATTCGGCGAGGACGGGGACGACACCGAACCAGTAGGCGTCGTTCGACATGAAGAAGCCGAGGGGAAGGGCCAGTACGGCGGTGAAGAGGGGGATGACGTTGCCCATGGATTCGGGGACTGCGGTCAGGGCCGCGTTGGCCATGGCTTTGATCATGCCGGAGTCGGTCATGATGCCGGTGAAGACGCCGGCGGCCAGGACGAGCATCATTACGGGGACGGCATTGGCCGCCTGGCGCTTGATGAGGTCCTGCTGATCACCGATGGAGCGGATGTTCACCAGCAGGGCGATGACGAAGGCGACCATGAACAACACCAGGAGGTCGGCGACCTCGAGGATGAGCAGGGCCATGAGGAGCAGGGTGAGGGCGGCGTTGAACCACATCCGCCAGCCGGCCTTGAGGGTCTCGAATGCTTCGCCGGAGGCGATCTCCAGCTTGTAGGCCGCGAGCTTCTCGGCGTCGATCTTGTGGCGTTCGCGCAGACCGAGCCAGTAGGCCACGGCGATGATGGCCAGCGAGGTCAGGACCATCGGGCCGATCATGTGGACGAAGTACTCGGTGGCGTTCAGGTGCAGGACGCTGATGCCGCGGGTGGCGGCACCGCCCCAGGGGGTGGTGCCGGAGATCGTGCCCAACGCCATCGTGGCGATGGTGGCGACGATGAGGGGGTTCATACCCAGGCGTCGGTAGATGGGCAGGAACGCGGAGCAGATGATCATGTAGCTGGTGGTGCCGTCCCCGTCGAGTGCCACGAGCAGGGAGAGGACGGCGGTGCCGACGCAGATACGGACCGGGTCGCCCTTGGCGGTGCGGACGATGGTCTGGCAGATGGGCTCGAAGAGTTTGACCTCCATCATCAGACCGAAGTAGAGGACGGCGAACATCAGCAGCGCCGCGGTGGGGGCGACGGTGTCCAGGCCGTTGATGATCATGTCGCCGAGCTTCGCTCCTTTGCCTGCGACGAGGGCGGCGGCGATCGGCGTGAGCATGATGGCGGTGAATGCGGAGAGGTGTTTCCGTATCACGAGCAGCATGAAGCTGCCCAGGGTGGAGAAGCCGAGGACGGCGAGCATCGTTGCTCCTTGAGAGTTGCTGGCAGAGGGCATGGCGAGGGTGTGCCAGGGCATGGCTGGGCGCCGGTGCGCCGGAGCCGCGTGAGTGGATGGGTGCTGTGTGAGGGCGTGTGCCGGCGCCCGCGTAAGGCCGTCCCGTATCGAGCACGGGTTCAGGGGGCGCTGCGTCGGCGGGTCCGATTGTGATCACCCGGCATGGCCACGGAGCGCGCGAGAGGCCGGGTTTCCGGCACGCCGGATGCCGTCGGCGCGCGCTCCGAGCGGGTGCGGCATGCCGAATCGGCAGCTGTGTGAGCGAGTGTGCAGGCCGGGTGTCTGAGTCGGTGCGGTCGAACTCGTCAAGGTGCGGGCGTGCCGGGTTAAAGCGGTCGGTGACCTGAGGCTGTTCAGCCGAAGTCGTAGAGGCGTGCCGGATTCTCGACGAGCACGCGGCCGGTGTTCTTCGGGCCGAGTCGGGTGGTGAGCGCGGTGAGTGACGCGGCGTCGTCGACTTCCAGGTACGGCTGGACGCGGCGGGGGTCGCGGTCGTGAGGCGTTCCGCCCGTGTGGGGCCAGTCCGAGCCCCAGAGAAGCCGGTCCGCGCATGCGGCGGCCAGGGCATCGATGACGAGGTCCAGATCCGCGTACGTGGCGGCAGCACGGTAGGGCGCCGAGAGCTTGACCCAGACGCGGCCGGATTCAAGAAGTCGACGGGTGACTGCCGTTGCTTCTGCGGTGGTTGGGCCGTGGGCGGACTTGATGCCGGCGAAATGGTCGAGGACGACGGCCGTGGGCAGGCGCGTCAGAAGGTCTGCGAGCGCTGCGATGACGTGGTGGGCGGCGTGGAGCTGCAGATGCCAGCCCCGGTCGGCGATGACCTGGGCGGTCTCGGTGATCTGCTGACGCGCAGCCTCGATGTCCGTCGCCGTTTGGACGTTGAGGTTCACGCGGCAGCCGCGTGTTCCGGCGTCGTGCAGGGCGTCGAGGTATGCGGGGTCGGCGTCCGGGGTGATGACGGCGACGCCCCGAGCCGAGTCGCCGAGCTCGTGCAGCGCGTCGAGCAGTCGGCTGTTGTCGGTGCCGTAGGGGCTGGCCTGGACCACGACGGTGCGGCTGATCCCGAGGCGACGGTGCAGCGCGGCCAGGTCGGCCGGCGTGGCGTCGGGCGGGGTGTATGTGCGGTCGGCCCCGTAGGGGTACCGGGTGGCGGGCCCGAAGACGTGGACGTGCGCGTCACAGGCGCCTTCCGGCAAGGGTGCGGCCATTGTGCGGCTCCTTGGGTGCGGTGTTGGCGGGGGACGCTACCCCGAAACATCTTGGTATAACAGTCTTCCAAAAAACCAAACGATGTGTTTGTGTAGACCCAGCGGTGGCCTGCCACGGGACGTGAGGGCCATCCGCTCCCTCCCACCAGCCGCAGAAGGACGAATCATGTCCGACACCGCGAGCTCCACGCGTTCCCCCGAAGATCCGGAACCCGACGGAGCGACTGCACCGCAAGACAAGGGGCCAGAACCGGCCCGCAGCGCATGGCACCTTGTCATGGACTTCGACATAGGCATCGTGCCGCTGCCTGTCCTCACGGTCCTGGCGATGGTCATCGCCGCGCTGACTCTCACTGGAAACCTGAGCGGCGAACTTGCCGTGATCATCGGGATCATGGCGGTCTTCGCCTTCACACTCGCCGAGATCGGTAGACGACTCCCCGTCGTCCGCAGCATCGGCGGCGCAGCCCTCTTCGTGACGATCGTGCCGTCCTACCTGGCATACAAGGGCGTGATCCCCGGTGCCGCGGTCGAATCCATCGGCGGGTTCTTCACGGACACCAAGGTGCTCAGCCTGTTCATCGCCTTCGTCATCGTCGGCAGCATCTTGAGCATGGACCGCACACTCCTGATCAGGGGTTTCGCCAAGATCTTCGTACCCCTGGCCGCCGGCAGCGTCGTCGCGCTGGTGGTGGGCACGGCCGTCGGAACGGCCATGGGCCTCGGCCTGAAGCACACCGTCTTCTTCATCGTCATTCCGATCATGGCCGGAGGGGTGGGGGAGGGGGCCATCCCGCTGACCATCGGGTACGCGGCAATCGTCAGCACATCACAGGGCGAACTGCTCGCACAGGTACTGCCCGCGGTCTTCGTCGGCAACCTGACCGCAGTCCTGCTGGCTGGCCTGCTCTCCTACCTGGGCCGGCGACGCCCCGCCCTGACCGGCGACGGCCGACTGGACGCCGCCCCCGGCCCCGACCTCCTCGACGCGGCGGGTCCCGGGCCCGGCGGAACACAGGTGAGCGCGGCGCAAGTCGCCGCAGCAGGCATCACCGCCGTCACGCTGTACCTGGTCGGCGTGCTCGCCTACGACCTCTTCGACTTCCCTGCGCCGGTCGTCATGCTGGTCCTCGCCGTGGTTCTGAAGCTCGTCCACGGTGTGACGCCGAGGCTCCAGCACGGAGCACGCTTCGTCTGCGACTTCTGCCTCGCAGCCATGGCCTTCCCGATGCTGTTCACCTTCTCCGCGACGCAGACCCCCTGGCAGACCCTGGTCAACGGCTTCGCCGCGGGCCCCCTCATCACCATCGCGACCACGGTGTGTGCCCTGGTCGCCACCGGCTTCGCCGCCTCTCGCCGGGTCAACCTCCATCCCGTCGAAGGCGCGTTGGTCGTCAGCACGCACAGCGGCATGGGTGGCGCGGGTGACATCGCCATCCTCACCGCGGCCGATCGCATGCGGCTGATGCCCTTCGCTCAGATCGCCACGCGCATTGGCGGCGGCATCACCGTGGCCATCGCCCTGCTTGCGGCACACACCGTGGGCCTCTGACCCTCCCGCTCTCCTCCTCTGTTCCACCCCTCCTCGAGAGAAAGACCGCTCATGAAGATCCTCGTTCTGCCCGGCGACGGCATCGGCCCCGAGATCACCTCGGCCACCCTCGACGTACTGTCCGCCGCCGACAAGCTGCTCGGCCTGGGACTGCAGTACGAGACCCACGACATCGGCCTCGCCTCGTTGGCCGCCATCGGCAGCACTTTGCCCGACCACGTCCTGGACAAGGTCGAGCAGACCGACGGCGTGCTCCTCGGCCCGGTCTCCCATTACGACTACCCGCCTCGTTCCGAGGGCGGCATCAACCCGTCGGCAGAGCTGCGCACACGCTTCCAGCTGTACGCCAACATCCGCCCCTGCCGCTCCCGCGCCGACCTCAGCATCCTGCGCACCCCGATGGACCTCGTCATCGTCCGCGAGAACACCGAGGGCTTCTACTCCGACCGCAACATGTACGCCGGCAGCGGCGAGTTCATGCCCGACCCGGATCAGGCGTTCTCGATCCGCAAAGTCACCGCGCAGGCCAGCTACCGCGTGGCACGAACCGCTTTCGAACTCGCCCGCACCCGCCGCAAGAAGGTCACGGCGGTGCACAAGGCCAACGTCGTCAAGCTCTCCGACGGGCTCTTCCTGCGCGAAGTGCGCGAGGCGGCCGCCGAGTTCCCCGAAGTGGAACTCGAAGAGCTCATCGTCGACGCCACGGCGGCACTACTGATCCGCAGCCCCGAACGCTTCGACGTGATGGTCACGACCAACATGTTCGGCGACATCCTCTCCGACGAGGCTTCCGAGCTGTCCGGCAGCCTCGGCCTGGGAGGTTCCATCAACGCCAGCGACACCCTCTGCGCCGCCCAGGCCCAGCACGGATCCGCACCCGACATCGCAGGCCAGGGCATCGCCAACCCCACATCCCTGATCCTGTCCGCCGCCATGCTCCTGGAATGGCGCGGCCGCCGCGACGACAACGAAAACCTGACCCGCGCAGCAGATGCCATCGCCCAAGCCGTGGACAACGTCCTCGACAACACCGCCACCCGCACCCGCGACATCGGCGGAACCCTCGGCACCGCGGAATTCGCCGCTGAGGTCTGCCGCGTCATCGAGCAGAACGGAGCCACCCGGTGACGATCGTCTCCACCAACCCCGCCACCGGCGGCGAGCTGAGCCAGCACACCCCGCACAGCGACACCGCCGTGGAAGCCATCCTGAACGCCGCCGCCAAGGCCCAGGCCGAATGGCGCCGCCGCCCGATCGGCGAGCGCGTCCCGCTCCTCCGCTCCATGGCCCGCGTGCTGCGCGACAACCGGGACGAGTACGCGAGGCTGATCACCGCCGAGATGGGCAAGCCCGTACGCGAAGCCCTCACCGAGATCGACAAGTGCGCCCTGACGTGCGACTACTACGCGGAAAGCGCCGCCACCCACCTCGCCGACCGGCCCGTCCCCTCTGATGCCACCGACAGCTCCGTGGTCTACGACCCGCTGGGCGTGGTACTGGCGATCATGCCGTGGAACTATCCCTTCTGGCAGTTCTTCCGCTTCGCCGCCCCCGCACTCGCCGCCGGCAACGCTGCCCTGCTCAAGCACGCCAACAACGTCCCGCAGTGTGCCCTGGCCGTAGAGGACGTACTGCGCAAGGCCGGTGCTCCCGAAGGGCTCTGCAGCACCCTGCTGATCGGCGTCGGACAGGTCGCCGGACTGATCGCCGACCCACGCGTCGCCGCAGTCACCCTCACCGGCTCCACCCAGGTAGGTGCAGTCGTCGCTTCCCAAGCAGCCGCCCAGCTGAAGAAGCAGGTCCTCGAACTGGGCGGCTCCGACCCGTTCATCGTCCTCGCCGACGCCGACGTGGAACTGGCAGCAGCCACGGCCGTCAAGGCGAGGTTCGTCAACAACGGGCAGAGCTGTGTCAACGCCAAGCGGTTCATCGTGGAGGACGCCGTCGCCGACGAGTTCTCCCGACTCTTCACCGAGCACACCGCCGCCCTCGTCGTCGGCGACCCCGCCAACCCGGCAACCGACCTGGGCCCCCTGGCCCGCGCGGACCTCCGGACAACCCTCCACGGCCAGGTCGTACGGTCACTCACCGAAGGAGCCAAACTGCTCCTCGGCGGTGAACTCCCCAATGGCAAGGGCTACTTCTACCCGCCCACCATCCTCGACCACGTCACCCCCGGCACCGCGGCCTTCGACGAGGAGACCTTCGGCCCGCTCGCCGCCATCACCCGCGTCCCCAACGCGGATACGGCCCTCGCCTTGGCGAACCAGACCGAGTACGGACTGGGCGCGGCACTGTGGACGACCGACCTGGAGCGCGCCCACGCACTCGCCCGCCAACTCGACGCGGGAGCCGTCTTCATCAACGGCATGGTTGCCTCCGACCCACGCCTGCCCTTCGGCGGCATCAAGAAGTCCGGCTACGGCCGCGAACTCGGCGCGGAGGGCATCCGCGAATTCGTCAACACCAAGACCGTATGGGTCGGCCCCAAGACCGACGCCGCCTGACCCCATCCGAACCGACCAGGAGACACCACCCATGAGCACCCCGAGCCAGGACCAGACCTGCTGCGCCGCGTTCCATCCGGTCGTACTGCGCCCGGCCGAGCTGACCGCGTTCAGCCGCGGCGGCGGCGCACGCACCATCCCCCTCGTCACCCAGGCCGTCGGAGCCGAAGTGTTCCTCACCGGACAGACACTCTTCGAGGCCGGTGCCGGCATCCCGCTGCACACCCACAACTGCCCCGAGTCCGTCACCATCCTCGAAGGCGAAGCCATCGTCGAGATCGACGGCACCGAACACCGCGTCACCCGCTTCGACACCACCTACGTCCCCGCCGGCACCCCGCACCGCTTCCGTAACGCCTCCGACACCGAGCCCATGCGGATCCTGTGGATCTACGCCTCAGTCGACGCCACCCGCACCCTCGTCGAAACCGGCACCACCGCCCGCGTCGACGCGGAGCACACCAAGCCCGCCGCCTGAGAACCGGACCACCACATGATCACCGAAGTCGCACAGATCGAGGTCCTGCCCGGACACGAGGACCAATTCGAGCAGGCCGTCAGCCAGGCAGTGCCTCTCTTCCTCGGCGCAGAGGGCTGCGAAGAAGTCGACCTGCAACGCAGCACGGAACAACCTGGCCGCTACCGCCTCTTGGTCCGCTGGGAGACGATCGAACACCACACCGACCTGTTCCGGCAATCCCAGGGATACCAGCGGTGGCGGGCCCTGGCAGGCCCCCACTTCGCGGCTCCACCGCAGGTCGAACACCTATACTCGGTTCTCGCCCCATGACCGAGGCCGGGACCGTTCCGGTCCCGGCACCCCGGCCCCCTTCCTGTGGAGGCAACGCCATGACCCCGCCCACGGTGCGCAACGACACCGCCGACCAGGACATGGCCGTCACCCCACTCACCCGGAAGACCGCGGACCGCATCGCCGAGCACATCAGCAGCAGCGGCCTGGCCAAGGGAACCCGCCTCGTCGAGCGGACCCTCGCCGAACTGCTGAAAGTCTCCCGGTCCCCGGTCCGCCGCGCACTGCACCTCCTGGAGCAGGAAGGCGTCGTCGAACCCGCCGAGCGCGGCGGATACACCGTCGCGCTCACCGGCGCCGAGATCAGAGAAACCCCCGCACACACCCCCGCGCAGGACCCCCTCGAGGACGTCTACCTGCGGATCGCAGCCGACCGACTCGACGGCAACCTGCCGGACCGCATCACCGAGAACGCGCTCGCCCGCCGGTACGAACTCCAGCCCGGACACCTCACCCACGTCCTGCGCCGCATCGCGGTCGAGGGCTGGATCGAGCGACTCCCTGGCTACGGCTGGGAGTTCCAGCCCATGCTCACCACCATGACTGCGTACGAGGACAGCTACCGCTTCCGCCTCACCATCGAGCCCGCAGCGATCCTCGAACCCGGCTTCGTCCTCGACCGAACCGCCCTGGAGCAGGTCCGCGCCCAACAGCAGCGCCTCGTCGACGGAGACATCTGGACCATCGGCAACGCCCAGCTGTACGACCTCAACAGCCGATTCCATGAAGTCATCATGGCCTGCAGCCACAATTCCCTCTTCATCGACGCCCTCCATCGAGTCGACCGGCTCCGACGCCTGATCGAGTACCGCCGCTCCCTCAAACGCGACCGAGCCGTGGTCCGCTGCACCGAACACGTAGAGATCGCCGACCTCCTCCTGGCTGGCCGCCGCGCGGAAGCGGCAGAGGCCCTGCGCAAGCACCTCGCCACCGTTTCAGAGGAGAAGACGAACCACCCCACCCACTAGGGCGTTTCTTTCGGATCATCTGATCGTTGGTCGATGTGTGTCGTTAACTGATGCCCAGTGGGCGAGGATCGAGCCGTTACTGCCGGACCGG